>DAIDKD010000051.1 GCA_027451065.1 Bacillaceae bacterium
TAATGTACATCTTCTTCAACTTTTTCTTCCCCCGTTACTTATGTACTAACCATCCTGCAAATGATAATCGTTATCACTGATACATACATTACCATAAAATAATAATTTTTTCTACCGCTTTTCTCTTTTTAATTTTAATAAATGAACCAATTCCCTTCATAAAAATACCTTCTCCCCTTTGATAGATGCAGATTAGACCTCGGAACTAGTAGACAAAATATATTTTTTCTCCACAAAAAATTTTATTGTATTCTGAAAAGTTCAGCTTCATAATAGAAATAGCCGTTCAAAAATAATTGGGTAAATTAGAATGAGAAGCACATTTAAGTTTCTCTTAAATATGAACGAAATAAGGAGAGGAGCTACATGACATATTATCGAAAATACATAAAAACATACTGGAAACCATTTTCCGTCGCTATCTTTTTTCTCAGCTTAGAAGCATTTTTTGATTTGTTGCAACCGACTATGATGTCCATCATCATTGATAGAGGTGTAGCCAATCAAGATTTGAATTTTGTCTTAAAAATGGGTGGTCTCATGCTTTTCATCACGCTACTTGGTGCTATTAGTGCTTCGACGAGAAGCATATTGGCTAGCATCGTTTCGCAAAACTTTGGTACAGAGTTACGATCTGATCTTTATAAAAAAATTCACCGGCTCTCCTGTGCAAGTATTGATAAATTACATCGTGCATCCCTGATTACGAGAATGACCAATGATATTACCCAAGTGCAAAATTTCGTCAATGGTACGATGCGAATTTTTGTTAAAGCACCTTTGCTTATTATTGGGAGTATTATCATGGCAGTACGACTGAACGTACAATTGTCTATCATTTTCATGGTGCTTATTCCGATGGTTACTTGCATGATTATCCTCAATATGCGCATGACTTTTCCTATCTTTATGAAAGTACAAAAAATGTTAGATCAGGTAAATAGTGCTATGAGAGAATACTTATCAGGTGTACGGGTAGTCAAAGCTTTTAATCGCTTTGATTATGAAATGGATAAATTTCAATCGGAAAATGATTCCTTAACCGATATTTCCATAAGAGCGTTACGGTTCACTTCCTTAATGAACCCTGCTATTACTTTCATGATAAACATCGGCATGATTGCTGTCCTATGGATTGGTGGAAATTTCGTCGACAGTGGTGATATGGCTGTGGGACAAGTCATCGCCTTTACAACTTACATGACTCAGATATTAACTTCTTTAATGATGGTTTCAAGAGTCTTTAATATGTTCGTTCGTGCCAAAGCTTCAGCAGAGCGAATCATTGAAGTATTGGATGAAGAAGACAGCCCTGAAACGAAGGAAGGTACTCTGGAAATGTCAAACGTAAAAGGATATATTTCTTTTGATCATGTTTATTTTTCCTATGAAAATAAGGGAGACAAGTACATATTAAAAAATATTGATTTTTCTTGTCTGTCAGGGGAACATGTAGGTATTATTGGCTCCACTGGTTCAGGGAAAAGTAGCTTAGTCAACTTGATCCCTCGTTTTTATGATGTGACCGATGGAACAATTACAATTGATGGTATGAATATTCAAGATATATCTCCATCCCTTTTACGTGAGCATATTGCTATCGTTCCTCAAAAAGCAACCTTGTTCACAGGAACGATAATGGAAAACATCCGTTGGGGCAATGAACATGCTACGTTGGAGGAAGTGAAGGAAGTTGCCAAAGTAGCACAAATAGACTCCTTTATCTCTGGTTTACCAGATGGTTATGATACGTTAATTGGACAAAAAGGCGTGAACTTATCTGGCGGGCAACGACAACGATTGTCTATCGCTCGGGCTTTGATTCGTAAACCGACTATTCTCATTTTAGATGACAGTACGAGTGCTCTAGATGCTCACACAGAAGCCAATATGAAGGTTGCTTTACGTGAATATGCCAGTGACATGACATGCATTACTATTGCTCAAAAAATAACATCAGTAGCCGACGCCGCGAAAATTCTCGTTCTAGATCAAGGAGAGATTGTTGCTATCGGTACGCATGATGAACTACTAGCAACTTCTTCTGTTTATCAGGAAATATTCCAGTCACAAATGGGGAAAGGAGTGCAGCGCCATGTCCAATAAAAATACGTCTACCGCAACGCCACCAAATATGAGTGGGACAGCAGGACCAGGAAGCAGATTTCTACAAGGGAAAGAAAAGCCGCAGAACGCCAAAGAGACATTAAAAAGGCTTTGGAATTATTTTAAAGGAGAGAAAAAACAATTATTTTCTATTTTGGGAGTTGTCATTGTTGATTCTGCCATTGTTTTGACTGTTCCTTTTTTGATTGGGAGAGCAATTGACGCAATGTCTATTTCCCAAGGTGATGTTGATTTTCAGCTTTTAAAAAATATTATCATCGTCTTGCTCACAGCTTATGTACTAGATACCATCCTTACCTTCTCTCAAGAATGGATGATTGCTGGGTCTTCTCAAAGAATTGTCCAGCGAATGAGAGAATCACTGTTTGCTAAATTACAAAAGCTACCAATTGCTTTTTTCGACTCTCGACCACACGGTGAAATCATGAGTCGCTTAACGAATGATATTGACAACGTAAGCACGACTATTTCTCAATCTACTGCACAGCTAATAAGCGGATTTTTTACCGTGTTAGGTTCCTTAGTGATGATGTTCATCCTCAGCCCAATCTTAACATTAGCGGCAATGATTATGATTCCCATGGTCTTTTTCCTAACAAAGACCATCGCGAAGAAAACAAGTCTTTTATTTAAAGAACAACAAGCCACATTAGGAAGCTTAAATGGGAAAATCGAGGAAACTATTTCTGGAATTGAAATTGTCAAAGCTTTTAATCATGAAGAAAAAGCCATTATCGACTTTGAAGAAGCCAATGTTTCTTTACGTAAAGTGGGATTAAAAGCGCAAATATATTCTGGTTTTTTAATGCCACTGATGAATGTTATCAATAATTTCGGCTTTACAATTATTGCCTCCCTAGGGGGATTATTAGCTACTCAAGAAATGATTACCGTCGGGGTAATTGCCAGTTTCTTAACATATTCTAGGCAATTTTCTCGCCCACTAATTGATATGGCTAATATTTTCAACACTTTACAATCTGCCATTGCCGGAGCAGAACGTGTCTTTCATGTGTTAGATGAACCAGAAGAAACTGTCGATGAAGAACATGCCAAGGAAGCCTGCCGTTTTCATGGCGACGTAGTATTTGAACATGTACAATTTGGTTACCATCCTGGCCAACCAATCGTCAAAAATATGAATTTTACGGTTTCTGCTGGTAGTATGGTTGCTTTAGTAGGTCCAACAGGTGCCGGAAAAACAACAGTTGTAAATCTATTGACCCGTTTTTACGATGTAACAGATGGGAAAATTCTCATTGACGACGTGGATATCAGAAATTATACCCGAGAAAGCTTACGAAAAAATTTCGGAATCGTCTTGCAGGACACGTATCTTTTTGCAGGAACCATCAAGGAAAATATTCTATATGGTCGCTTAGATGCTAGTGATGAGGAGATAGTACAGGCAGCAAAAATGGCTAACGTTCATTCTTTTATTGACCATTTACCTTTCGGATACGATACCGTACTAATCGAAGGTGGTGGAAATATTAGCCAAGGCCAGCGCCAACTTCTGGCAATTGCCCGAGCAATCCTTGCAGACCCATCTATTTTAATATTAGATGAAGCAACTAGTAATATTGATACGAGAACCGAACTGCGTATTCAAGAAGCCCTATTGCATATGATGCAAGGGCGGACTAGTTTTGTCATTGCCCATCGCCTTAGTACAATTCGGGAAGCTGATATGATTATGGTAATTGATGATGGCGAAATAGTTGAAATGGGTAACCATGATGAGCTGCTGGAGAAAAAGGGAACTTACTTTGAAATGTATGAGAAGCAAATGAAGAATCAAGTTGTATGAGGTGGGTAAAACCACCCACCTCATACAACTTGTTGGAAGATGTAATCTTGTTAACTACGTTCAACATGGTTGGAACCTTTAGCGTGGTGAGTGAGTGGGGTGATTTTCACTCCACTCACTCATCACGTTCTGCTAATTGTACCGAAAAGCTAGTCAGTAATCCTTGGTCATTACGAAGAGGAATCCGCCCTTCGAAAATTAGCTCTTGTGTCCCTGCATCAAATATCGCTACATACTGTTCTCTGTTTAAACCGCTACTGTTAAAAGTTTCATAGTTTACAATGAAATAGTTTCCGATGACAGAGCTATTAATAGTAAGACCATCTCTAGCTGACTCTGCAGTCTCTCTAAGGGAAGTATCTCCTAGTTTCACCAACTCTTCTTGTTGCTCATCGAACAAATAAAAGCCAGTATCTGTTTCAATAACAAAGAAATCGTTCCCTCCATATACATTCCACGCCCAAGAGTCAAGAGAAATCATTTTTGTTTCTGCTTCCCTTGTTTCTATATGAACTCTTTGTAGCTCAATTTCTTCACTGAACTCACTTGGGGAAGGGATAAAATATATGAACTGATTTGTAACAGCTAAATGCCCCCAATCATCGTTATCGAATTGATGTTCAAACTCAAATTGATGCCCTAATGTTTCTGGGTTGAAGGAATAGATAATAGCACGGCTACTTCCACTATTCATTGCTTCGGTTGTAACAATATAATAAAAGTTGTCTTCACTTTCTACCACGTGCGTTCCTGTCACCCACTCTGAATGTGACACTTCATTAAAAATAAGCTGCCCAGTCTGAATCTCCCCAGTCCCTCTATTTTTTACAGCTATGCGAGCAGAAGGATCGATATCAGAATGTGTAAAGCTAAAATCAAATTCCGTTGTGATGATGAAATCATCTGTTTCAAACTTTGACGGCCAATGCATATGACGATATAACTCACGGTTGGCAAGTTGGTCGCCATCTAACCAATGCCTCTCATCAAAAATCGTTTCTTCGATGGAAAATTCCTCCCCATCAAAGGTCACTTTGGAGAATTCATTTCTGTTAGCTCTTGTTACTGCACTTAATTCAAATTCTCTCAATATATTTGCATCGCCACTGATCGTTTCAATTTGAAAATCTGTATTTAGTTGCTGTGCTTCTGTTCGAGCCATCCACCCAAGACTACCAAGGGATAGTACACTTGCAATTCCCATACTTATCACATATTTTAATTTCATCACTGCCGCCCTCCTCTATATAGACACTTTCTTATGTAATAACCAGTAACTAATACCATAGCTCAACAAATTCATTCCTAGTACAAAGCCCCAATCTACGAAAAAGCGTTCATCAACAAACAAGAAGAGTGTTTGTGTATAAATAAATAAAGCGATATTCGCAATTCCATAAATTCCTCCTAAAATAAAGCCGAAAATCCGTTTGGAGCGATCTAAAAATACAAAGACAGTAATAATTCCAAACATTAACACAATAAACGCTAGACGATAGAGAAAGTCACCTAGTGTCAGTGGCAATAGGAAGCCAAATAGTTCAGATTGCGATAACAAACCATGGATAAGATTATCTGCAACAATTCCCTCTGGCATAATGAAGTTTAATAAAGCAGAACCTATGAATACATTTAATAGAATCACACCACAATATGTAAGGATTGAACATAGAATAACAATTAGTTTTGATAATACGATTGAAAAACGGTTCCCTTGTAGTGATAACAACATATAAATCCGTTTCGATTGTCCAAACCACTCTTTATACCAAAGATATAAACCTAGCAGTACAATGAAGAAGCCCACAGCAAAATAAAGCAAAAATAAGGCAGCATTCGTATCAAAAATTTGTGTTAATGTAAATTGGCCATTCAACT
The DNA here is from genome assembly GCA_027451065.1 of Bacillaceae bacterium. Taxonomy (GTDB): domain Bacteria; phylum Bacillota; class Bacilli; order Bacillales; family Bacillaceae_G; genus DAIDKD01. The sequence goes on from DAIDKD010000051.1 coordinate 5,816, forward strand.
CAACAAATTCTTCTACTGTACCTTCACGTAAGAATGAAAGAACATCCTCCTCATTTACCCTAGAAATAGAACGGAAAAATAAACCTGTTGATAGTGCCGTTAGACCAGCAAATAAGATAAGTAACCATGGTAAGATTTTTTTGATTTCAATTTCAATAAGTGTCAACAGCTTCATTTTGCACCTCCAGTATACAAAGTTCGCATTTTCTCAATAATACTTAATCCTTCTGCTTCTGCCTCTTCTTTTGAGAAAGTTTTAAATACTTGCCCCTCTTCCAGTAAGATGACATAATCAGCAATATTCTGAATTTCATCAATTTCATGGGTTGTAATAATAACAGTTTGCCCTGCCTCTAAAAACTCTGATTTTAACGCAGCGATAAAAGATTCTCGCGTAAATACATCAATACCGCTAAAAGGCTCATCTAATAATAAGTAAGGAGCATTTTGACAAATCCCAACAATCAAGTTGAAGCGTGCCAAATTCCCTTTAGAAAGTTCCTTCAACTTTTTTTCACGAGGAAGTTTAAAAAATTCAATCATTTTTTCTGCTTTTTTCATATCGAAATTCGGATAGAAAACTTGTGCAAATTTCAGATTTTCAATAGCAGTCCACCCTAAATCATGACAAGGAATATCTGGCACATAGGCAAGTTGCGAAATATTTTTGGAATAAATCTTTTTCCCATCAATGGTAATGCTCCCTTTGTTGATAGGAATCAACTTCATAATTGCTTTCATCGTTGTACTTTTCCCAACACCATTTAAACCTAGTAAACAAGTAATCTTCCCTTTTTTAAACTCCATGGAAACATCATCTAAAACTATCTTCCTACCGTATCGCTTTGTTACATTTTTTAGTTCTAACATTTCAAACCTCCTCTTTTTCCTTTACACATTGATGATAACAAACAAAATTTAAGAAATATGATTGAAAAATCTTAAGTATTTCTTAAGGTTTTCATTATCTCCTATACTTTCTTCAACGATTTTTTCATTAATTTAGACAAAACAATATAACAAATAATTCCTGCGACAATTAAACCGATATAATAACCGATTAACGGTGTCTCCCAAAAAATGCCTCCTCCAAAATTTCCTCCTAAAAGTGCAAAACAAAACACAACAGACCATAGGAAAACAGGTTCCAATTTTTTATATAAGATAATTTTCCCGTTATTTTCGCTCGGTGTTCTTGTAAATAATTTCAATCCGATCAGAAAAGAAAGAACAAAATAAACCAATGAAGCTATGTACTGTATTAGTGCAGGTCCATTTTGCTGGAATATTGCATCTGCTACGATACGGTTTCCATTCCATTGATTATACTGAAACCAAGGAGTCAGCACAGAATATAAAGAGATATAGTGAAAAATATCAGATATTTTCCAGAATTGTACATCCATAAGGGCAATTATATCTACATGCCAACCAATTGCATTAGTAATCAGTTCAAATAAGCCCATTGGCAATAAGCAAACAATAATCGTTAAAATAGCTTGTGAAACAAATCCACCAGTAATTGTTCCCATAAATAATGCTAATGAATAAATTGCTAATAAAAAAAGAAACATAAGCAGAAAGAACTCTAAAAAAGGTGCAAATGTTTGATAATACCCATGAATTGTCACTTTTTGCACAACATACATCAAAGCCATGTTCACCAATGTAACTGCGGTAATATTCACCGCTCCAATGAACCATTTTGACAGAAAGATATCTTTTCTCTTAAAGGGCATTGTGAAGATAATCTCCATCCCTTGATTGGTTCGTTCTCCACCGATAAGGGTACATGCTAGAATAATAAGTAGACCACCAAAAACAGCAAGCGGTAGATCATAAGCAAACCAGTAAGCGTATCCCACTGTTTCTCCCCAAAGTTCTGCATCCTCCATCATCTGTACAATACGATTGGCCGCATTCATATATTCAATAGGCAAAAGATAAAGGGAACTTATCCATAATAACCAGATTGCTACCTTTCCTTGCTTATAGTTTCGTAGCCAAAGTGCTTTATGAAACATAGTCATCACCTCCAAGTGTTGTTACAAAAATATCTTCTAAAGACATTGGCAACTCTTCTAATAAGACCGGATACTCTTTCTGAAATTTTGCCAATGTTGCTTCTACATTGCCATTGATTAATATAGTGTACACTTTCCCAACTTGATGGAGAATTTTAATATTTGCTAATATTTCTAATTTTTTTGGCATTGTTTTTTCAAATGCTACTTGGATTTTATAAAATTGCTTTCTCGCATCTTCTAGTTGTGTAATTGATTCAATACTGTTGTCTTTAATCATAATAATCGTATCAGCAATTTTTTCCACTGCGTCTAAATGGTGCGTAGAGATGAGTACCGTCGTATGATTATTGGAAACTTCTTCAATAATAAACTGAAGCATTTGCCGCTTAATAATTGGGTCTAGACCGTTTGTCGGTTCATCTAAAATGATATACTCTGCTTTTGTACAAAACGCTAATATAATCGCTAATAATGCTTTCATCCCTTTGGAATAACTACGTATTTTTCCGTTGGGTAATTTGTAGCGCTCCATTAATTGTTGGAACAAATTTTCATCAAAATCTGAATAGACAGCCTGATAAAAAGATACTAATTCTTTCACTCTGTACTGACTGATAACAGCAGTTGAATCAGGAACGAAGACCACCCTTTCTTTGATTTCAGGATGTGTCATTATGTCAAAGTCATCATAAGACACTGTTCCTTCGTCAGGAAGCAAGGTTCCTACTAATGTTCTCAGTAATGTTGTTTTTCCAGCCCCATTTCTTCCTAGTATCCCGACAATAGAGCCTTTTTGGATCGTGAAGGAAATATCTTGTAAAATCATATTTCCCTCAATAGATTTTTGAACATTTTTTACTTCAATCACGCTCGTTCCCTCCTAATTCTTTTGCAAAAGCACGTATCCACTCCGTAAAGGTATCGGAGGATACACCTAAATACGATCCTTCAATGACCAACTGCTTCGTTTTATCTTGAAGAAGTGCTATTTTTTGTTCATCTGCATTTGTTGTTAACTTAGTACAAATAAAAGTACCCCGCCCCCGCATTGTTTCGATAACCCCCTGTCGCTCTAACTCTTGATAAGCTTTACTGACAGTATTTGGATTAACAATCAAATGAGAAGCCAACTCACGAACAGATGGAATTTTATCTCCTGGAGTCAGTATTCCTTTCAAAACCAACTCTTTGATTTGATTGACAATTTGTTCCCAAATAGGTATTTGACTTCGAGGATCTACTTGAAAAAACATGACGATACCTCCTTGTTATAAGTGTACCACTACAAATAGTACACTTATAACAATAGTGTTTTGCACTTGTTTTGTCAAGGAGCCATTTGAATTTTTTCAAACTGCTCCTTGACAAAACTCAGCTATTGTTTAAAATAACTCTTCGTTCATGTAGAATAAAGATAATTGATATGAATATGGGGGTAAGAGTTATGAGCATCTATCAGTTTATCAATCATGCGTTACGTGAAAATGACAAAATACCTTATGTTTTTCAAGATGTGCAAAATGCTGGTCGCTTTGATGTAATGACAGTATTAAGTACAGGAAATTTACCATTTACTACTAAACAAAAACTAGCAATGGAACTAACCGACTGCATCATCAAATCAGTAGAAAAACAATCTTTGACTCCAGAACTATTGAACAAGCTTCACGAACAGCCACTTTCTTTATATTTAGAGGAATTAAACCGTCGAATCGACCTTTACCTAGCTGAACAGTTGATAAATGAAGAGAGCTTTTTTTCTCTTGGAATGATGCTAGCAACTGAATCTAATCATCCAGAAGAAGTGAAGTTGGGTATGCTTATGATTGGCTTTTTTGAGAATGATTTTACAGAGAAGGTATTAAAAACACTAGGATTTCACAGTGATTTTACACTTTTTGCAGTGGAGGCCGCGAAAAACTTTGAAAACCGCAATCAATTTTTCTACGAAATTGCGCAAAATACACGAGGCTTCGGGAAGTTAATTGCTATTTATGCCTTTGAGCCCCTATTACCTAAGCAACAAGAATGGCTATATCATCACGGAGCACAAAATGAAGTAATCCCAAATTTATCAGCAATAATCTGTCTTGAGAAAGTTGACATGATATTATTCTACCAGAAGCTTATATTAACAGAAAAGAATTTCTCGAATATGTCTACCATTTTAGCTTACGCATTTGAGGAAAGTTCTATAAAGGATCAGGAACGTTATTTACCTCTTATCGAAAAATATTTGAAAGCTGCACCTGCATATGCAAAGTCATTTATTGATTTATCAGCAATTATTGTCATTCAACAAGACTTAGATTCTAATGACACCGAGGAAATCTGGCAGCGAGTTGATGAGCTTTGCCACAACATATTAGTCCAACCTAAGTGGAGTAGTATCCTTGCTGATGAAGTAGAAAATCCCGTTGAGCAGACTAGTTTAATTATGTTGATAGTAAGGTGTTTTCGAATAAAATGGGCATTTGGTCGCTTTTTCTCATTGTTAGAAAGAGATTCCTTTGATTCTACAATGTTAGAATATTTTTTGTTAGAACATAGTAAAGATTATGTTGAAGATGTTTTTTACTACCTTCAGAGAGTGTTACCTGACGACGTGTTGTGTAGCACCCCCCAGGATATAAGCGCTCATGAACTAACAGCTGAACACCAACCTGATATATGGCTACTATATTTATTAAAAGCAATGAAAACAGAAATGTACCATGAAGATTTTTTTATCAGATGCTTAACTGCACGTATTCCTGATGTTCGAATTGAGGCAGTTCAAGGATTGCGCAAATGGAAAAGAGAATGGAGCAATCATGTTTTGCCAGCTTTAGAACAAGCATATAAGTTAGAACCCGTCAAAAAGATTCGCAATCGCTTTTTGCGATTAATGGGAAAAGAGGAAGAAGGAGCGGAAAAACAACAACAATATGTAGATGTTTCCCTAGTAAAAGTGTCACCTACAAAGTTTGATGAATACATATTACAAACAAAAATTGCCGGCACCTTGTATCGTGACATCCACTTAGTAGAGGACCTCACAGCAGAAGATACCCTTTACCTTGTACGTGAGCCTGGAAATAAATACGATGATAAGGCCATTATGGTCACTTCGGAGGAAGGATATGTTATTGGATATATACAAAAAGAAGACAATGAAAAATTAGCAGAAATGATTGATGAAGGGGAAGCTTTATATGCAGTTTTGATTGATGATATAATAGCTAGAAAACCAACCATTGAAATTATGTTAAGTAGAAACCCAGAAAATATAAAGAATGTTGTTATGTTACATCAAAAAGAATGATAAGCTGTTCGCTGTTTACAAGCTCATTTCATGGGAAGTTTGAAAGTCGAGCATTTTTACATGAATAAAGAAAAGTTTGTGATACTAGGTGGTCTTTACGGTTCCGTTCTCCTTATTGGGCTAATAATATTCTTATATGTAAGAAATGCGTCTGGAGTATCTCCCGCCAGTGACTTTGAAACGATGCACGGGACATCAGATCAAGCAAAGGAATCCGAGATTAATAGTGATAAAGAAGAAAAGAATATGCAAGAATATTTGTTTCAGCAGAAGCTCCCTATATAGAAGATGGGCAGCTAAATATTTTAGAATTCAAGCCAAGAACACCCGCGACTTCAGTCGTGGGTCATTCACATATCATTGTTTTCATTATATATTTTTTTATTAGATTGACTATACCACTTAAAAAAGATAAACTCAACTAGTTTTCTGAATATTAAAACTTATTTTATTATAAAAACTTTTCGTTTTTTAAACAAATCTCAAAAGCGGCTAATGGAAATGGGCGGTTTTTGCCCAATTTTCACTACCCGCTCTTAAGGTTTACATTCTTTTAATCCATTCCTCTAAAGAATCTACAGTAAAGGTTGGCTGTATATCGAATGTTACTAAATGCTCCTTTGATGTTACTCCTGTATGTACAAGCAATGTATCCATTCCCGCACGAATTCCAGCAGTAATATCCGTCTGATAATTATCTCCTACCATCAATGTATCCTCTTTGGCTGTTCCAATCACTTTCAAGGCTTGTTCCATAATAATCGATTCTGGCTTACCGATAAAAGTTGGCTGTACTCCTGTCGATACAGCAACAACTGATGTTAATGAGCCATTCCCTGGTAAGAGGCCTCGCTCTGTCGGAATTGCTACGTCCCCATTTGTAGAAATAAACGTAGCTCCCTCTCTTACAGCAAGACAAGCCTTCGCCAATTTCTCATAATTGATTTCTCTATCAATGCCCATCACGACAAAGTCTGGTTTTTCATCACAAAATGTAAAACCTTTTTCCTCTAGCGCAGAATACAACCCTTCCTCTCCAATCACAAACACTTTTGCACCCTTTTTCACGTCATATATATAGTTGGCAGTTGCCATACTTGTTGTAAATACGCTTGCCTTCGTCGCAGGAATATCCATGCTAAGAAGTTTATCTGCTACCTGTTCTGGTCTCTTTGCAGAGTTGTTTGTCACAAATACATAAGGAATATTTTTTTTCTGTAATGCTTTTACAAAATCACTTGCCGCTTCTATTTTTTCCTCACCACGATACATGGTTCCATCTAAATCAATCAAGTAACCTTTATACATGTCGCCACCTCCTCCCCTAGTTTACTCTTTTTTTCAAAAAGAGTAAACTAGGGGAGGAGGTGGCGAACGCTTCGCGTAAATAAATTCAATTCTGTTTTGGTATGAATGCTGAGACTGGGCCTAGTTCTTTTTTTAAGTATTCGTTCACATTTTCGGGGAAATCCTGTAATGCTGTCATGTTTTCTGTTATTATTCTCTCCATCATTAGAAAATCTATGTTCATGTATTCTTGTACTAGTGTTTTGCGGAGGGAGATGATATTCTTTAGTTGTTGTCCGTTTTGAGCTGTTACAACCTTTTCATCAACTAGGATGTCAATGATATCTTCATAGCTTCCCGGGTCTCTCATGATAAAACCGTCAATCATTGCATTTCCTACGTCCAGTATTCCTTCCACAATTACGTATACCATTCTTTCCACAGCCAGCTTTTCATATTGACTTTTCTCTATTGGTAACTCTTCCATCACCCTTGTATAGTTTTCAATTAGCTCAAGGATTGTATTTATTTTCTTTCTATCCACAAAATACATAATGTGCCCCCCAATTCCAATGAATAATTGCCTTAATTTTACTATAATCACCTTATTGTTATCAATTTTACAGAATTACGTTATGTTACTTACCACAAGAATGAATAATTGTGTTATAATATTCATTGTTTTTATATAAAAATGTTGAATAATAAACTTAAAATATACGGAGGATGTTATCAATGGAACGGGAATTAGCAATGGAACTTGTACGTGTGACAGAAGCGGCTGCATTAGCTGCATCCCAATGGATGGGTAGAGGAAAAAAAGATGAGGCTGACGATGCTGCTACTGAAGCAATGCGTTATATGTTTGACTCTATTAATATGCAAGGAACTGTCGTAATTGGTGAGGGTGAATTAGACGAAGCACCAATGCTATATATTGGAGAAAAATTAGGAAATGGCCTTGGCCAAGAAATTGATATTGCTGTTGACCCATTAGAAGGAACAACAATTTTATCAAAAGGGCATCCAAACGCTATGTCTATTATTGCCGTAGCTGATAAAGGGACATTGCTTCATGCTCCTGATATGTATATGGAAAAATTAGTAGTCGGAAAAAATGCTGCTGGAAAAGTACACTTGGATGACCCAATTGAAAAAATCATCGATGTTGTTGCTGAAGCTAATCACAAACGTGTTCAAGATGTAATTGTTATTATCCAGGAACGTCCTCGCCATCAAGAAATTGTCGACCGTATCCGTGAAAAAGGGGCTCGTGTTCACTTTTTCGGAGATGGAGATGTAGCTGCCGCTATCGCTGCTGCCTTACCACATACTAGTATTGACATCTTTTTAGGAACTGGTGGTGCACCAGAAGGGGTTATTTCTGCTGCTGCAGTAAAGGCATTAGAAGGAGATATGCAAGCACGCCTTGTGCCAATGACAGATGAAGAAGAACGACGTTGTCATGAAATGGGATTAGAAAACCCTCGCCAACTGCTCCAATTAACCGACATGGTAAAAGACGATGCAGTCTTTGCTGCTACTGGAATCACATCTGGAGAGCTACTGGAAGGTGTCGCTACACTTGGTAGTGATGTAGCTGAAACAAACTCTATTGTCATGCGCGCAAAAACAAAAACAGTCCGCTACATAAAAGCACATCACCGACTAAGCTTGAAGCCGTATTTGTAGAATGAGAAAGAGGCTGACCCAAAAGTCAGCCTCTTTCCCATTCTACTTATTTCTTCTCTGGTTTAGTCTTTGTTTTCTTTAAAACAAAATACGCACAACCAAAGTTACAGTTAGGGTACTTATTTTCGTATCAAATGTTGCTTTTGGATTCTTATCGTCAAAAAAACCTTTTAAACGCAACTGGTCATAGCCCCAATCACCAACAATATAATCGTACTTACTCAAAATCTCAGAGTACCTACCACGAAAAGCATCCTCATTGAATCCCTTCCGATAATCTTCCATGACTTCATAGCCACTATTATTCACAACAATCATTTCTTCACCTCATTTACATCCAATGCTTTCTTCATTGTATCACAAATTTTTATGAAAGTTTCCGAAAAAATCCCTTCAATAAACCTTTTCTCAACGTAGGACTTGCTGCCTCTTGTTATCATCACAATATCACCAGACTCCCGCTAAAATATTTCTATCAACTTCTATCAAAGTCTATCATTATTGATAGTTATATTTTTTCCGCGTTAGAAGGT
>DAIDKD010000052.1 GCA_027451065.1 Bacillaceae bacterium
AACCATTAGGAGAGTGTGATATATTGAACGATTTACCCATAGACACCTTAATTATTTTAGTTGTACTAATTATTTTATCGGCTTTTTTCTCTTCTTCAGAGACGGCTTTCTCAAGTGTAAACAGAATTCGCTTGAAGAATTACGTGGATGAAAATCGGAAAGGCAGTAAAAAAGCACTCTACATCATTGAAAATTTCGATAAAGCATTATCTACTATATTGGTAGGAAATAACGTTGTAAATATTGCTGCATCAGCAATTGCTACAAAATTGGCAACAGAATTAATCGGCGGCGCCACAGGAATTTTGGTTAGTACTGTTGTGATGACGATACTGATTTTGATTTTTGGAGAAGTATTACCGAAATCTTTAGCGAAAGAAAATGCTGAAACATTTTCACTAAACACCTCTGGGATTCTCCTGTTGCTAATGAAAATATTAACGCCTGTTACTGCATTGTTCATTTTATTGAAACAAGGTGTAAATAAATTGTTTCGTACTGGAGATAGCGAACCTTCTGTAACAGAGGAAGAAATAAAAGTAATGGTGAATATCGGTGAAGAAGAGGGTGTCCTTGGCAATGAAGAAAGAGAGCTGATTCACCGTTCATTAGATTTTAATGATATTATTGTGGCAGAAGTGATAACGCCACGAACGGATATGATTGTGATTGATGTAAACCAACCAATAGAGGAAATACGGAATATTTTCTTTAAAGAGCGTTATTCTCGTATTCCGGTATATGAAGAAAGTGTTGATAACATCATTGGTATTTTATCTGAACGAGATTTTCTAACAGAATTGGTTCAAAATTCAGACATTGATGTTCGTTCTTCATTAAGAGAAGCAATGTTTATTGCTGAATCCATGAAGATTTCCAAGTTATTACCGGAATTACAAAAAAGCAAATCCCATATGGCAATTGTGGTTGATGAATTTGGAGGAACCGCTGGATTGATTACCCTTGAAGATATTCTTGAAGAAATTGTTGGGGATATCTGGGATGAACATGAAGAGGCTGTAAAGGAATATACAAAAATTGATGAACATACATATGAGTTTAACGCAGATATTGAATTAGCAGATTTTGCTGAACTTGTTCACATCGATGTACCTGAGTCCCATTACTACACCCTTTCCGGCTGGCTTCTTGAAATGCTCGAAAGAATTCCAGAAGCTGGGGAAGAAATAAAGTATCAAAATTTAGTGCTAAAGATTCATCATGTTGAGAGTAGAAGAATACGTAGTGTTATTGTAATCATTCATGAGAATGCTGAAGTGCAAGAATAAAGGAACTTAAAGAAAGCTGCATGGAGATGCTAAAAAATCAGGCTGTCTGGAAGGGGAATTTTTCCATTCCAAGCAGCCTGATTTTTTTGTGATACTCTTATCATTCATTACAATTGCTTTACTCATTATTTACAATAGTTTCATTTTGTATTTATACTTTTTTTACATTTGCCGACTATACTTAGAGGAGTAAGGAGAAAAAAGACCAAGGGGGAGCAAAATGAAAAAGGTTATGTCATTACTAAGTCTGATGGTACTAGCAGTAGGAGTCACAGTAGGTTGTAGCAATTCGTCTGATACGGAAAAGGCAAGTAGCGATTCAGCAGAAACGACGGCATATACAGGAGTAATTACTGCTGCTGGTTCAACGGCACTCCAACCTTTAGCAGAAGAAGCAGCAACTGAATTTACGGAGCTTAATCCAGAAGTATCCATTACTGTACAAGGTGGAGGAAGTGGGACGGGAATCAATCAAGTTGCTTCTGGGGCAGCTCAAATTGGTAATTCTGATGTTCCTTCAGCAGAAAAAGTTGAAGATAGCAGCCTAAAGTTAGTAGATACAAAAGTTGCTGGGATAGGCTTTGCTATTGTAGTTAATGAGGATGTAGAAGTTGACTCTTTAACAACAGAGCAAATTCAAGATATTTTTTCAGGAAAAGTAACAAATTGGCAAGAAATAGGAGGAAATGACGAGGAGATTCAAGTCATTAATAGACCGGCATCATCAGGTACGCGCACAACATTTGAAAAAACAATCATGGAAGAAGCTGCGATTGATGATAGCGTCGGCACCATCCAGGAGTCGAACGGCTCAGTAGAACAAGCAGTAAATTCTACATCAGGTGCCGTTAGTTATCTTGCTATGTCTTATTTAGTAGGAGATAAAAAAGAAGCATTGAAGACAGTGAAGATCAATGGGGCAGAGGCGAGTAATGAGAATATTACAAACGGTGACTATCCATTTTGGTCATATGAATACATGGTAACAAACGGTGAGCCTAGTGACGCGGTGAAAGGATTTATTGACTATGTGAAAAGTGAGGAATTTGCTTCTACAGTTGAAGCAATGGGGTATATTCCTATAAAAAATTTGGAATAGTAAGTTTTCTTGGAATGTTTTAGAACAATAAGGGACACTCTCTTGCACATGGGCAGAGAGTGTTCTTCTTTTTTTCAAAACTAGTACTAACAAAATCCAAAATGGAGCATTAGTGTCACCGGGAGGCTATATAGATACATAAGAAGTTATTGAAGCATTTTCTTTGATTTCTAAGGAGTTAGGTAATAATATTTTTATCATATAAGAACAAAACAAGCATCGAAGGAGAGAATAAAAAATGGACGAGCGCCAATTTCGAAATGCAATGGGGAATTTTGCAACGGGAATTACAGTGGTTACAACAGAATTTGAAAAAGAAATTCATGGAATGACTGTCAATTCATTTACTTCGGTCAGCTTAGATCCTAAGCTAGTACTTGTATCAATAGCAAATACATCAAAAATGTTGCATTACATTCGACAATCACGAGCATTTTCAGTTAGTTTTTTAGCTGCTGACCAACAGGAAATTTCCAAACAATTTGCAGGACAGAAAAAAGATGGTACACCGTATGAATTTGGCCGTTTTAACTCGCAACCAATCATTGACAATGCGTTGGCTAATATAACTTGTGATCTATATAAAGAGTACGTAGTCGGAGATCATACACTCTTTATCGGAGAAGTAACCGATTTCCGTCTGAACGAGGGCGAGCCAATATTATATTATCAAGGAAAATATCGTGAGCTTAACAATGAACGACAATAATCTCTCCACTGGAGAGATTATTTTTGTTTATGTTAAAACTACCACAAAATAGCATCTAGATGTATAATAGAAGAGAGCTCTTAGAAAAGGAGAGACCATATGCTAGATGAAAAGATAAAAAGGGTACTAGGAAAGGGAATGAAAATCCTAGAAAAAATAAAAAAAGAGTACTACAAAACTACGATTATCGTGAGTATAGTATTTGTAGGAGGTTTTGCGGGTCTCTTTTTGATGCAAATAAATAGCGAATCTAAGCAACCGATATATGCAGAAACAACAGAAACAGCAGATACAATAGAGACAAAAGAAATTGAACAATATATAGAAGATGGGGTAATAACAAATCCTGATGATATACTTGCGTTGGTAAATGGAAATCGGAGACTCCCAGATGGATTTGTTCCGCAAGATTTGGTCATTCCTGATGTATTATTTTCTTTTAGTGGTGAACATGAGCAAAGTCATATGCGCTTGGAAGCTGCAGAGGCATTGGAGGAATTATTTACTTTGGCTTTACAGGACGGGATTGAACTAATTGCCGTATCAGGCTATCGTTCTTTTGAGCGTCAAGATGCAATTTTTAATAGAAATGTAGAACAAAGAGGATTTGAGGATGCTAGTCAATTTTCTGCACAGGCTGGTCATAGCGAGCATCAGACTGGCTTAGCAATGGATGTTACAAGCAGAAGTGTAAATTTGCAAATCACTCAAGAATTAAGCAATACAGAAGAAGGTCAATGGCTAGCAGAAAATGCTCACCGTGCCGGGTTCATCATCCGCTATTTAGAAGGAAAAGAACATATCACAGGATTTTCCTATGAACCTTGGCATATTCGCTATGTTGGGGATTCTGCCGAAGAAATTTTCGAACGAAGAATTACTTTAGAGGAGTATTTAGGAATAATGGAGTAAAGTGAGGTTTTTCTGTTGAAAATGAGTTGAGTCAACTGGATATTTAGGCTTAGGATATCTGAAAAGTTTTCCATATACCCTAAGCCTAAATATGAATGTAATCAACACTTACTCTTTCAGATACTTGCCACAATGAGGGCAATAATGTTTCTCCTCTTTTTGTTTTTCTAAATCGTTTTCCTTTGATAGTTCGTCTAAAAAACCAGCACTGATAATACCAGTCGGGACAGCGATAAGCGCGATACCTAGTATAGAAATAATAGAGTTTAAGATTTTACCTAAAAGAGTAATAGGATAAATACCTCCAAAATCAGCGGTAGTTATTGTAGAGATTGCCCACCACAGAGCAGAAAGAGCATTAGAGAACACATCAGGTTGTGCATCATGCTCACAATAAAACATAAGTATAGATGAGATAATCATCAGGACAAAAATAATAAAATAAGAAGAAATAAGTTGCGCTGCTCTTCCTCTGATGACGCGCGCCACGACTGAAAAAGCATGTACATAACGATTCGCCTTGAAAATCTCAAATAATCTAAGCAGTCGAATCACCCTTAAAATAATTAAATCTACAGAAACGATGAACGGTAAGTAAAAAGGCAGAATTGCGAATAAGTCAACGATTGCTAGAAAGGAAAATATATATTTTAGACGCGCTCTAGTTGGTTTTAAGTTAGGATAAATAAAATCTGCTGTCCATAGCCTGATAAGATATTCAATGGTGAATACTACAACAGAAAATACTTCGACAGTGATAAAAATACTTTGAATTTCAGCAGCGATATTGTCAAAGGTATCTAGGATAATCAATAGGACATTGACAATAATCAAGAAAATAATAAATCCTTCAAAAATAGTATTTCCTAAACTTTTATGGTTATCTATACGCACCATATTGTAAAACACGTATCTTATTTTCTCATAGGTCTCCGTGTTCGTAGGCATATCACATTACCCCTTTCCCCTAGATATTGCTACCACACGAAGTCTTTCTTTCTTACGATAATTTTCCTCTATCTGCCTTCTCTAGTCAAATATTTCGATACTTCCTACTCTGAAACTTCATGCTATCTTCACATATTTCCGTTATACTATTAGCGGGTGATAAAATGGATTACAAAATATTAGTAGTAGAAGACGATCAAGACATACAAGAGTTAATCAAGGAATTTTTAAAAGCACAAAATTATCAAGTGGATACTGCCGCTGACGGTGTCTTGGGAATATCTTTATTTCAGAAGCACGACTATGATTTGGTTATTTTAGACGTGATGCTTCCTAACTTGGATGGACACAGCGTTTGTAAAATGATTCGTAACAAATCCAGTGTCCCAATTATTATGCTGACGGCTCTTGGAGAAGAAAAGGACCATGTAAAAGGATTTGAATTAGGTGTAGATGATTACATTACAAAACCTTTTTCTTTTACAATTTTCATGAAAAGAGTGGAAGCTGTTTTGCGCAGAACCTACGGTGAGGGATCGTCACGTCTCCAAAAATGTAAAGAGGTAGTGGCTAATTATGATAGTTATACAGTGACGGTAAATGAGCTTCCTATTGATTTGACGACGAAGGAGTTCGAAATATTATATATATTGATGGAAAATAGAGGGAGAGTTCTTACGAGAGAAATGATTCTTGATAAAGCGTGGGGCTATGATTATTTTGGTGATTTACGAGTGGTTGATACCCATATAAAAAATTTACGTAAGAAGCTAGGGATAACCTATATTAAAACAATAAAAGGCATCGGGTAACAAATTCGATGAATAGATGGAGAAAAAGTATCAGCTTTAAAATGTTTCTGATTACAAGTGGATTAATGGTTGTTTTTGCAGTATTCATCTATATGGCTATCTATTTATTGCTACCTTCTTTTTACTATCAATATAAAGTCAACAGTTTACATGAAAGTATAGCTGAATTATTAAATGAAGTAGAGCAGGAAACCTTAGAGAGTGCCACTCCAATAGTAGATAATTTTAGTGAGACGAACAATGTAGAAACAATCATTCTTGATTCTGAAGGGCAAATAGTATACGTACCTCCATCAGTAAGCCGCTTTGTGCTAGGAGGTAACTTGATGGTTAGAAGAGGCATAGCATTAGCAGAGGGTGCTGACAATGGTGGAATGTTTTTTCGTAGGAACCATGATCAGTTGATGATAATAGAAGAACCGATTGTTTTTGAAGGTGCTGAATATACTTTGCGAGTCATTGCAACACTTCAGCCGATTGATGAAGCGGCCCGTGTGATATTTATGTTTACTCCTTATATATTGGTGATTATTTTTATTTTTGCAGTCGTTGGCGCACTAGTATATTCAAAGGTTACGACAAAGCCGTTGCTTCATATGAACAAAGTAGCGACACGAATGGCGAATTTAGATTTTAGTGAAACCTGTACTGTATCAACCCAAGATGAAATCGGTGAACTGTCACAAAGCTTAAATGAAATGTCTAAAAATTTGCAAAGAACCATGTCCGAACTGCAAACAGCAAATAATCAATTGAAAGATGAAATCCAACAGGAAAGAGAGCTAGAAGCAAAGCGGCGAGAGTTTGTCGCAACAATATCCCATGAATTAAAATCACCGATTACAGCGGTAATGGGGCAGCTAGAAGCGATGATTCATGGAATTGGGCCTTATAAAGATAGAGACAAATATTTAAGGCGTTCTTATGCTATTATGAGTGACATGGAAGGTCTTGTAAAAGAAGTGTTGGCAATATCACAATTAGAACAATACGACTTTGTACCTACATTAGAGGTTGTTGACTTAAAAAATCTCATTGAGAAAATAGTGCAGAAACTTGAATATTTTTATCAAACGAAGGAAATAGACATGGAACTGTTACTGGAAGACGTTTCTGTCTCTGTTGATAAAAATTTAATGGAAAAAGCAATTGGAAATGTTATCAACAATGCAATTAAATATTCACCGAGCGAGGCAAGAGTTATTATCACATTAACATGTGAAAATGGTGAACCTACTATAACTGTATTTAATTCAGGAGTGTCTATTGTAGAAGAGGAACTGGAAAATATTTTCCAGGCATTTTTTCGCATTGAAAAATCACGGAATCGGGATACAGGTGGAAGCGGCCTTGGGCTGTACATCGTCCAGAAAATATTAGAATTGCACCATGTAGAATACCGTATCCAGAACAA
This sequence comes from Bacillaceae bacterium, assembly GCA_027451065.1. Taxonomy (GTDB): domain Bacteria; phylum Bacillota; class Bacilli; order Bacillales; family Bacillaceae_G; genus DAIDKD01. Next base: position 7,184 of record DAIDKD010000052.1, read on the forward strand.
ACAAGACGGTATTGAATTCACGATGAGATGGCCAGCTTGTGTGAGAAGGGGAAATTCACCCCTTCTCACACAAGCTGCTGAAAGAGTCAACATAGAAGAGCTATGAAATGAAGCTTTTCTATGTTGGCTTTTTTCTTACTTCTTTTCACATTTCCACTTCACGTTATCTTCATATTGGAAGGATAAACTTATCATGTAGAAAAAAGAGATGCCAACGTTTTTTTAATTCTTTGGCTAGATAAGATTGAGGAGGAAGAAAACAATGAATTTCATCAAACGTGCTTTCTTAAGTGTGAAAGCCCGCAAAGGAAAAACTCTTTTGCAAATACTTATTTTTACAGCAGTCTGCGTATTGGTTATATCGGGACTGGCTATTCAAAATGCAGCTAACACGGCAGCTGACTTGGCGAGGCAATCCCTCGGAGGTAACGTGACCTTGCAATTAGATATGGAAAGACTCATGGAAAGAGCACAGGCAGAAGGTGGAATGGGAAATATCACAAGAGACCCGGTTCAACTAGCAGATGTAGAAGAATTAGCAGATTTTTCTTATGTACAAGGATACAATCTTTTATCATCTACTATGGGTACAGCAGATGACTTCTCACCAATAGAAGCAGAAGAAAATGAAGGTGCATCTGGGAATATGATGATCAGAGGAGGAATGGACGGAGACCTTAATTTACAAGGTATTTTGCATTCAGAGAGTGCTCAATCTTTTCTAGATGCTGATTCTACACTTGTTGATGGAAGGCATATCACAGAAGAGGATGCGGATACCAACGTAGCTCTTATTGAAAACACATTAGCAGAAGAAAATGACCTGAGTGTTGGTGACAACATAACCATATCAGATATTGAATTTGAAATCGTAGGAATTTATGAGGCGACGGTTACTAGTCAAGATTTATCAATACCAGTTGCTTCTATGCTTCCGTTCAATCGAATTTTCATTCCGTATACAGCGGCTAATGAGATAAAAGGTGAGGATGCTGCTGGCACAGTTGATTCGGCAACTTTCTTTATGGATGATCCGGCAAATGTTGACAGCTTTATTTCACAAGCAAGGGAAGGAAGCAATATTGATTTTGAAACATTTACATTGGACGCCAATAACAGCCTTTATGAGCAGATGACAGGACCGATTAATAATGTGGCTTCCTTCTCACAAAATATTGTCAACCTAGTGACAATAGCTGGAACTGTTATTCTAGGATTAATTGTCATGATGTCTATTCGTGAAAGAAAACACGAAATGGGTGTTTTATTGTCCCTTGGGGAAAAGAAATGGAAACTTGTTGGACAGTTTATCGTCGAAATAATGGTTGTTGCTGTTTTTGCTTTAGGCGTCTCATCAATAGGTGGCAATATGGTTGCTGAGCAAATTGGCAATCAATTATTGGAAAATCAATTGCAAATAGAGGAAAGTGCTAATGCTTCACCAGGTGGCGCCTTCTTGGTAATGGGTGGAAATCGAATGACGAATCAACAAAGTGCAGATCCAATTGACGAACTAAATGTGGAGGTCACTCTTGAAGATTTTGGCATGTTGGCGCTCATTGGTATCGGGATTGCTATATTCGCGACAATATTACCTTCCATGTCTATCTTACAATTACAACCGAAAACGATTTTAACAAAACAAGATTAAAGGAATGATTTGATGACTATATTACTGGAATTTGAAAATGTTAGTTATTGGTATAAGAATGAAAATAAAAAGCAACATATTTTAAAAAATGTGACGATTGGATTTGAAAAAGGTGCGTTTTACACAATTATTGGTCCTTCCGGTTCAGGAAAAACAACATTCTTATCTTTAGCAAGCGCACTGGATGTTCCGAAAACTGGAAAAGTTTTGTATGAAGGGAAGGATATTCGCGATATTGGTTTATCCAATTTTCGCAACAAGTATGTATCAATCGTCTTTCAAGCATACAACCTCTTGCCGTATATGACAGGATTGCAAAATGTGTTAACCGCAATGGAAATAACTGGTTCCAGCGTAACAGACAAAAAGGAATTTGCTTTGGCGATGCTTGCGAAAGTAGGGATTTCCGAAAAGCAAGCAAAGCAGAAAGTATTAACATTAAGTGGTGGTCAACAACAGCGTGTGGCAATTGCAAGGGCTTTATCCTGTCAATCAGATTTAATTGTTGCAGATGAGCCGACTGGGAATTTAGATGAAGATACAGCGGCGGGCATTATTGAACTGTTTCAAGATTTAGCTTATGAAGAGAATAAATGTGTTGTGATGGTTACACACAATAGAGATATAGCTCAAACTTCTGATGTAATCGTGAAGTTGTCAAAAGGTAGTTTAACAACAACAGTGAATTGATAAAGCCTAATAAAATGAACTCCCTCAGAAATGATTTCTGAGGGAGTTCATTTTATTGACTACTTGCATCTTGGATAGGTTGCTTTGTAAGATGTTTTCTTGCAACTTTCAAAGCATTATCAAAATATCTACAAACATTTTCTTTCCCTAGTTGCTGAACCATACCCATTTTTTTCAAAGAATGATATGGTCTGTCCAAAGTTTCTGATAAAACCAGGACAATACCTAAACTTCTACACCTTTCATGTAAAATACTCAGGGAGCGGATGGCAGTTGCATCCATCGTGTCAACTCTTCGCAATCGAAGAATGACAACTTTTAGGTCTTCATGTAAGGCAATGGAATTTAAGAATTTATCTGTGTGGGCAAAGAAAAGAGGGCCACTCACATCATACACGCTCACTTCTTTTTCGAATTCCTCAGATAAAGCAGGGTCATTTTTTATATGCATTTTCTTACCCATTCGCTTGATTGATAAAACACCTGATAGTACAATTCCAACAGCTACAGCGACACTTAACTCAACAGCAATCGTTATGAAAAATGTAGCTAACATAATCAGTACGTCGCCTTTGGGAGCTCGCAACATTTTCGCAAAAACTCTCCATCCGCACATTCCGTACGAGGCTATTATCAGCATGGAAGCCAAAGTGACCATAGGAATTAATCGCATTAGCGGAAGTAAGAAAATCAATGCAATCAATAACAAAATAGAATGAGATAAAGCAGCTATTGGCGTACGGGCTCCACTTTCAATATTTGCCATTGTTCGTGTTGTCACTCCAGCGCTTGGAATGAGTCCAAATATACCTAGTACCATATTTGAAATTCCTTGAGCAACAAGTTCTGTGTTGGAGCAATGCTTTTTACCAATTAAAGTATCCGATGCAACTGCCGTTAACAAGGAACTTACTACGCATAAAAATGCGATCGTGATGGCAGATGGTAAAAATGAAATGACAATTCCAGGAGTCAAGCTTGGAAGTTGAATACGCGGGACTGCCAAGGCTAGTTCAGTAAATTGAGAACCAATCGTTTCAACAGGCAATCCGAAAACTTCTACGACAAGTGTAGTGATGACAAGGGCCACTAAACCACCAGGAATTTTTTTCGTGAGCTTAGGCCACAAAATCATAATTGCTAAACCAAGGCATCCTATTAGAACCGTCAACAGATCACTTTGGTTTAAAGCGCTGAAATATGTAACCCATCTCGCTAAGAAATTAGATGGAACATTTTCTAAGTGAAGACCTAGGAAGCCTTCAATCTGAGTAGTGAAAATCACAACGGCTGCCCCACTCATAAAGCCAGTCGTAATTGGATACGGGAGGTATTTAATCAAGGAACCTAGGCGAAAAACACCAAGGAGGACTAAGATAATTCCCGCTAGAAATGTGGTAATCATTACTCCTTCTACTCCATGTGTTGCCATAATACCAGCAACTACTACAATAAAAACAGCACTCGGTCCACTAACTTGAACGTAAGTCCCACCAAGAATGGCAACAATAAAGGAGGCAATGATGGACACATACAGTCCGACTTCTGGAGAAACTCCCATTGAAACAGCAAACGCAATTGACAACGAAATGGCTAAAATTGTTACAATAGCGCTCGCCATTACATCAGCAATAAATTGCTGCTTTGAATAATCCTTCATCACTGTTAAGATTTTTGGTTTAAACATCGCTACACCTACCTACAAATTTGCTTCTTAAAGTATAGCAAAAGGTATCATAAATATCTAGGTTGTTTTTTCTGAAAAAAGTAAATAGATAAGTACAAGAAAAAATGTATAGGTTTCCATATGTTGTTACATCAGAAAACTCACCTAATTTTTCATATAAAAAAGGTGAGAATATTTTTTCTGTATACTTTCTGTGTTAGCTTGGCTCTATATGAACATGAATACCGTAAACTCCATAATCCTTCTTCATAACTCTCTCAACAGTATCAGCAATATCATGAGCCTCTTTGATACCTAATTTTGAACTGACAAGAAAGACAACGTCGATTACATCATTATTTCCGTAATTTCTACCTTTGATTGATTTGACCTTTTTCACTCCATCTACATTTGTGATGACATTTTGATAAAGCTGAAGCTTCTCCTCGTCAAATCCGTCTGATAGCTCATGAGAGGCCTCTTTGAATATGCTCCAGGCTGTTCTACATATTAATATTCCTACAATAAATGCTGTGATCATATCTAGCCAGGGCATATGTAATTGTGAGCCAAGAATACCTACTGTTGTACCGATACTTACCCAAGCATCTGATAAATTATCTTTAGCTGCCGCCATCACTGCTTTACTGTTGATTTTAGCAGCTAACTTTTTGTTGTATTGATAAACAAAATACATCACAATCGCTGAAAAAACACCAACCCAAGTCGCAATCATATCAGGGGACTCTGTTCTTCCTTGGGATAAAGATGTAACAGTGTTCAACAATACTGATAAACCTACTGCCATCATAATAAAAGAAGCAACCATAGAGGCGATACTTTCACTTTTCCAATGTCCGTAACCATGATCTTCGTCGGCCGGTCTTTGTGATAGTTTCAGTCCAATTAGTACTGCGATGGACGCAATGATATCTGTTGTATTATTTAAACCATCAGCTTTTAAAGCAGCAGAATTACTCATATATCCAATGCCAATCTTCATAATGGAAAGACATATATAAGCAAAAATACTAACAATAGCGCCACGTTCACCTAATTTAAGATTATGATACTTTTGTTCTTCCATTTATCAGCTCTCCCAACATAAAAAAATGGTCCTTACATAAGATAGCAAATGAGATATGTGTGTGTCTAGAGCAACCTTTTTGGGATATTTCATATAAATAGGTTGTATGTAAAAATGTTTCCTAGAGGCAAGATAAAGATATAGATATAGTATAGAAGAGAATGCAAAATTATCTTTATGCGTGACCATATTACTTGAGTTTATTTTATTAAAAAATTATACTATAAACCATAATACTACATAATATTTGAACTTGAGGAGGAAATGGTATGCCTGAATTAGTAGGGAAGGTAGCAATTGTTACAGGTGGAGCAAGTGGACTAGGATTGGCTATTGTAAAAAGGCTGTTAATTGATGGAGTAAACGTCGTTGTTGCGGATTATTCAGAAGAGGGCCAGAAAGTAGTTAGTGAATTGGGAGATGAAAGCAACATACGTTTCATGAAAGTGGATGTTTCTAATGAATCGCAGATAAAAGAAGTTATCACACAAACAGTTGAGTGGTTTGGAACAGTAGATATCGTTGTAGCCAACGCTGGTATTCCTAGTGATACGCCTATTCATTTAGAAACTGCAGAAGCTTGGCAAAATCTTATCGATATTAATCTCACTGGTGTATTTTATACAAATAAATACGCAATTGAGCAAATGAGAAAACAAGAAAAAGGTGGTTCGATTATTAATATGGCTTCCATTCTTGGTTTGGTTGGTGACCCGGATGCAATTTCTTACTCTGCATCTAAAGGCGGTGTCGTTAATTTAACACGTTCACTAGGAGTAGCGTATGCGAAAGAAGGAATTCGTGTCAATGCTGTAGCACCAGGATACATCCACACGCCTCTTTTGGCACAATTAGATGCAGATAAAGTAAAAGCGATGGAAGAAGTTCATCCGATTGGGCGACTTGGTCAACCAGATGAGGTTGCAAGTGTTGTAGCATTTTTAGCAAGTGACGAAGCATCTTTTGTCATTGGGACGACAATCCCAATTGATGGTGGCTATACGGCTAAGTAAAAATTAAGAAAAGATATAGATTGTAATTGGAAAAATCATAATTGAATTATGAACTAAAATTTTTCTCAGTGGAGATTATTACTACCCAACTTATGCAGGGTAAACAAAAACAGGATGTAAGAAATGATGTCTTTTGACTATTTCTTACATCCTGTTTCTCGTAATCTAAATAATTTCAATAATTTACAAAAGAAAATTCTGAACCTTATGGTATAATAATTATTAGTACATTATAACGAACATGGATAAATTGGGAAAGGAGTAGCGCATGCTGAAAAAGATAATTCCTTTAGTTACTTCACTAGTAGTAGCTGGTGTAGTTCTTCATATTGGTAGATTAATAGATGCTGATGCTATGTTAATAAACATACTGTTTATTGGCATTATGGTGATTGGTTCTGTCCTATATGCGCTTCATGCTTATAAAGATTTCAAAGATGAGTGGCTAAGATACGAAAATGGGATAGAAGAAAAGAATAATGTATGGGAAAATGTAGGTTAATCGATAGAATAAGCTTTCTTTGGACTTTACAAAATGTCTTTATGTGCCGTCTGAAGTATACCTAGTGTAATAGTAGAGAAATCTGTTGAAGAGTTGGGAGCCGTAGCTAAATCGGTACATGGAAGTGATATGTTTAGGAAGAATTTGAATTACTCTTGGTAGTGCCTCGAACTTTAGGCGCTTACCAAGGGTTTGAACAATTTTTAGTAATGAGACCGAAGTAGTTTTCCTCGGGCTGCTTGCTGCCTGTCATCTTTATGTAGGGATTTGAGCGTAGGTGGAAGGCTTTTCGCTCCCGACTACTCAAAAATTCATTATAACTGCAAAGTAACGCTAAAAGCTCTCGTGTGTTTGTGGTATTTTTGGAAAACAAACCGTTGCCTTAGAGTAGAAAAAGAAGTAGAATAGATATATTGTATAGAGAATTTTTTATTAATTCTGCAATAAGTTAATAAAGTTTATAAATAATGAGGAGACATACGATGAGAAAGAAAGCTTCATATGATCGAGCGAGCATGGAACGGAGAATGACAACTAAACACAAACGTAAAAAGAAGTCAAAGGTGTTCTTACTGATTTTATTGCCGATTGTAATTCTCATAGGAGGATTAGTAGTGTATGGTGGTTCGATTGTTCAGAAGGCAGTCGATGCAATGAATAAAGCCAATCAAGAATTAGAGCGCGGAGACAAATCGAGTTTACGAGAAGAAGACGTACAACCTTTAACGGATAATGTATCTGTATTAATTGTTGGAATTGATGAGAGGGCAGAAGATGACTGGGAAGCAACACGAACAGATGCACTACTCTTAGCTACTTTTAATGTGACAGATAAAACTGTGAAACTAG
>DAIDKD010000053.1 GCA_027451065.1 Bacillaceae bacterium
TTCGGGGTGGAAGGTATGGGAAAAGCGTCCATACCTTCCACCCCGAATAAACATGGTGTTGGCTATTCATCGCGCAACAGTTATTCTGTTTGAAATTTTTGGATGTACAAGCAAGGTGAGGAAAGAACTTCATAGTATATAAATACGAATGGATTAGGATTTGTTTGGAGGAGACTTTCTATGGACTGTGGTAGTTCAAATAATATTTTTATACTGTTATTAGTACTTTTTATCTTGTTGATTATTATTGGGTGTATTTGCCTTTAAAAATAATAAGCGCCTAAGCAATATGAATCATACTTGAATAGAATATGGTACAGGTGTAAAGGGGGTGAGGAGAATGAGCGGATACTATGGGGGGGCTTTTGCTTTAATTGTAGTCCTATTCATCCTTTTAATCATCGTAGGTGCTGCGTGGTTATAAAAATCATTTACGCAGGCTATCTAAACAGGGAAAAATCCTCTCTTTTTAGATAGCCTGCCGAAAGAGTCAATTGTGAAATCAAGCTTTTCTCAGTTGATTCTTTTTATTTAAAACGAGCAGTTCCACCAAGAAATGCTTTGACTTTCCGTATTTACTATGGTGAAAAGTTATAGTTTATTGTGGTCAATCTCTTTAGAATCAAGTACAATGGAATTAGAATGTGTTACGGAGGATATGTTGATGGGGTACAATGACGACAAAGTGAAGCAGCTGGAATATTATATATCATTACTTACTATGACAATCGATCAAGAACAATACCCTTTCTTTTTCCTGGTGGTGAATAATCAGGTGAAAGAAGATGATGTTCAAAGGCTCTTACATACAGTTGAAAAGTTACACGAACAATTTGAAATGGAAAAGCAAGAAGGTTTATTGTGTTATGAGTCTATTTTCCAAGCATTTCAGTTGGCTGTTCCATCTGCATTGGATGTGGGAGAGACAATAGATGCATTAGAAAAGCAAGGGGTATATAGGCAGTTGATGAATGAATTAAAAAAGTTTACATAAAAAATCACCTTCGCACAGTAAAGAGCAAGGTGATTTTTATTTTCGGAAGATGGAAAAAAAGTATCGTTCCTTTATTTCTTGGCAACTTTGTTTTCAATTTCCGTAAATTCTTGGTCGATATGTTCAAACGATTTTTCAAATGTGTCAATGAAATCTTTCCCGTAGATTTGGCGAAGGATTGTGATAATCTCCATTGCATCAGGAAATTTCCCGTAAAAATCATGAATAGCTAAAGCACCTTTGAATACAGCATTTGTATTAGGGTCGAATGTTTCCATGATTTGAATGAAGGTCTCTTCTCCTTTAGGAGTAATCTCTACATACGTATTTCGCTTATCGTCTTCCTTTTTTGAGAAGACTAAGAGCCCACGTTCTTCTAACTTCTTAGAAAAGTTAAACGCTGTTGAAACATGCATCACACCGTATTTAGCAATTTCTGAAATAGAAACTCCCTTTAAGTGGTGTGCAATCCATAAAATGTGGTGCTCATTAATGTTCAAATCAAAGGGTTTAATCCAATGCTGCCAATCCTTCTCTACAGATTTCCAAAGCGCTTTTGATAACAATGCCATCCTTTGGCTGAAAATAAATGCCTCTTTAATAGAATACTCATTTTTTTGGTCAATCATTTTTTATCCCACCTTATTGATTTCTCCATCCCGTGTATCTATTATGCCAGTAAAATAAAAAATAATAAAGTAATTCAGTTCGAAAGACTTAAAATATTTTATTACTCTGAAGGCTGGAGGGTTTTTTCTAGTTCTGAAATGGAAGATTGGATTTCATCTAGCTCTTCTTGGATTTTTTCGGTGTTCATGGCTGTATCTTGGCTCCACTCAGCAAAAGATTGCTGTAAATCATTTTTGATATCAAGTAGAGTGTCTTTATTTTCTTCAGCAACATCTTTTAGTTTTAAAGCAATGTTCTTTCCTTCTTCAACGACTTCTTGAAGAGAATCTTTCACATCCAGTCCTAGTTCTTTCACTTCAAATCCTTTTTTCTTTAAGTCAGCACGGACTTCTTTCCCACTTTTTGGAGTTGTTAAAATCGTTACTACGCCAGCAGCAAGGCCGCCCACTAATGCGCCGATGATAAAAGACTTTGTTGATTTTTCCATGTTTTTCATCTCCTTTTTTCTTCGCAAGCTGAACGAATCGCTTACACTTCTTATTTACAAAATATTTTTGCTAATTTGTGTTGCGATAGTTTGTAGGTCTGTTGGAGTATAGTCATTTTCATGAGTGTGCCACACAACATTCACACTATCATCTTTTCCATAACGAGGAATCAAGTGCATATGGAAATGAAACACGGATTGACCTGCTATTTCGCCATTGTTATTTAATGTATTTAAGCCAAGTGGGTGATACGTATTTTTTATGGCTCTTGCAATTTTCGGAACTACTTGAAACAAAGAACTCGCAACTTCCGGTGTTAGTTCGAATACATTTTCTTGGTGTACTTTTGGAATGACAAGTGTATGACCCTTTGTTACTTGTCCAAGATCTAGAAAAGCTAGAACATTGTCATCTTCATACACTTTTGCGCAAGGAATATCACCTTGAATAATTTTGCAAAAAATACAATTTTCACTGTGTGATGAGCTCATCTACCCAACCCTCCTTCTATTTTTTTAATTATTTTCTATTTTACCATAATAAGCGAAAAAATAAAAACAGGAAGCACTTTGATGCGCTTCCTGTTTTCTGAAGAATGTGGCAAAGCAACCTTTTCTAAGTTCTATTAGTAGCTGTTAAGGAGTGGATGTGACAATCACTATTTACTCTGCGGTAAACACCTCATTTGCAATGAAGGTAACCTACAACCTTTTTATGCTCACTTTGTTCAATCTAATCACCTCATTAGGTTTGCTTCTTTATCTGTTATGGCAACATATATAGAAAGCCTCCTAGAGACACCTCATTTCATCATGAGAATTGAACAAATCATAATAGATGAGAAAACCGATTTGTCTTTCACAGACACCTCATTTCGATGGTGAAGGATTATCAGTAGTTGCTGCCTCTCTCTTCCCTATTATCATATCCTGAACTTCGGAAAATATACATAAGAAAAGCGGAAGCGCCTTGAACAGCCTCAACCGTCAAATGTTCTTCCTACCTAAAGGTGCATTTTGCCTTTACGGTGGGAAGGTTATTTGACGCGTAGAGGCTAGGCGCTGGAGCTGGACAAACCTGTCTTTTAAGAAAAGCGGAAGACTTTTGGCCTTCCACTACTCAAAAAAATTCGTCATCACTTCGAACTGATGTTAGAAAATTTCTTGTGTTTGTCGTGCATCTTATCCCACTTTCTTTCAAATTTTGGTAATATATAAGAAAGGTCATAAAAGGAAGGGACATTTAATGAAACAATTACTTGAAGTAAGCAATTTGGTTGGGGGATACACAAGAACCCCGGTTTTAAAAGATATTTCATTTACTGTTGGAGCCAATGAACTAGTTGGACTGATTGGTTTAAACGGAGCTGGGAAAAGTACAACGATTAAGCATATTATTGGTTTAATGGAGCCGAAGCAGGGAGCGATTGCGATAAATGGAAAAACCTGCAAGGAAAATACAAACTTATATCGTTCCCAATTCACGTTTATTCCTGAAACGCCAGTATTATATGATGAACTAACATTAAAGGAACACTTGGAACTAACGGCAATGGCATATGGGCTGGAAAAGGGAAGCTATGAAGAAAGAATGAAATCTTTATTAAAGGAATTTCGCTTAGAAAAGCACCTGAAATGGTTTCCGGCTCATTTCTCAAAAGGAATGAAACAAAAGGTAATGATTCTTTGTGCATTTCTTGTACAGCCATCTTTATATATTATTGATGAGCCATTTCTCGGTTTGGACCCACTGGGGATTCAATCGCTCTTACAAATGATGGAAAAAGCGAAAAAGCAGGGGGCAGGAATTTTAATGTCTACTCATATTTTAGCTACTGCTGAGAGATATTGCGATTCATTTGTTATTCTTCATGAAGGTGAAATTCGAGCGAAAGGAACGTTGGCAGAGTTACAAGAAGAATTTAATATGCCGGGAGCTAATCTAGATGATATTTATGTTGCTTTAACGAAGGAAGAGAATCATGATGAATGAGCAGACATTATGGAAGCAACGATTTCAGCATTTTCAGAAGGAAGTAGGACGATACGGTAAATACATGTTCAACAACCATATTATGATAGTTCTTCTTGTACTTGTAGGCGGTGGAGGATTTTATTACCAGCAGTGGTTGGCAACACTGTCAGATGATTTTCCAGTTGCTTTGGTAATGTCTGTTGTGTTGATGTTTGTTTTAACAAGTGGTCCTATTTTTACTTTTTTAAGAGAGGCGGATATTGTTTTTCTTCTGCCACTGGAAGAGCGGTTAAAGAAGTATTTTTTAAAGTCATTTTTCTTTAGCTACTCTATTCAAATTTACGGAGTATTGATTGGTTATGGTGTGTTACTGCCGTTATATCAACAGAGCTTTGATACGACAGGATTGAGCCTGATTCTTATGGCTGTATTATTGTTGCTTGTAAAATTATGGAATATGGCAATTATGTGGGAATGTACTTATGCAATGGATTCGACAGTACGTATACAAGACAGAGTGATTCGCCTCGTAATCAATTTTCTTTTTGTCTATACAGTACTTACGTCATCGTACTTGTTCACAGCAATCATTGTAGTCGTAATGGTTGGATACTTGTATTTCCATCACAGCCGCTCCAAAGAAAAAAGTCTAAACTGGGAGTATCTCGTAAAAAGTGAGCAACGCAGATGGGCATTGTTTTATCGTATTGCCAATATGTTCGTTGATGTTCCCCATGTAAAAGCACAGGTAAAAAGAAGAAAGTGGCTGGACTTCTGTTTAGCCCGTATTCCATTTTCTCAAGAGAATACGTACAAATATTTATATACGAGAACACTTTTGAGAAGTGGGGATTATCTTGGATTGTATATTCGTCTTTTAGGGATAGGCAGTGTAGTGATTTTTATGGTTCCAAATGATTACGCGGCAGGAGGTGCCGGTATTGTCTTTTTGTATCTCATTGCTTTCCAATTGCAAACACTGCATAATCACCACAACTATATGCTATGGACATCCCTGTATCCAGTGGACGAAAAGCAAAAGACCTTTGCATTCCGCACACTATTCCGTTCTTTGCTGTATATGGGAAGTGGCATTCTCGGAGTTGTCGTGTTGATTGCAACGATGAATGTTTTTGTAGCAGTAGGAATGCTGGTATTCAGCTGTTTGTTTAGCTACTTGTTTGTGAGTAAGAAAATCCTAGCGAGCTAGCGGCCGGGGCTGAACAATAGAAGGATGGAGGAGCAAGTTGATAGAAGTGGTCATGGACCGAACATTTCTATCAACTTGCAAAACCAGACAATCGCGCATGAAAATGAATACGATCACATTCTTTCTTAAGAACATTCAAACCATTTCACTATACTTTTTTTAGGAGGGAATGTATAGTGAAAATGTATACTTTTATGATAATTATTATAAATAAAAACGGTAGGATTATTGAGGAATAGTAAAAGGGATGGTGACTGTTTTGATGAATAATACACTTATTCAGGCAGCCAGAGGAGAGTTCACAAAACATGTGCCAGTGTGGTATATGCGACAAGCAGGGCGCTCACAGCCAGAATACAGGAAGATAAAAGAGAAATATTCATTATTTGAGATTACCCACGAGCCAGAGTTATGTGCATACGTAACAAAGCTCCCAGTAGAACAATATGGGGTAGACGCTGCAATTCTATACAAGGATATTATGTCACCGCTACCTGCATTAGGTGTGCAAGTAGATATACAGTCCGGAGTAGGACCAATAATAGATAGGCCAATCACATCACTTGAGGATGTTGAAAAATTAGGACGACTATCTCCAGAAGAAGACATTCCATATATTTTACAAACGATTGAACTATTAACTACCGAGATGTTGGATGTACCGTTAATCGGTTTTTCCGGAGCTCCGTTCACATTGGCTAGTTATATGATTGAAGGAGGTCCGTCTAAAAATTTCAGCAAGACAAAAGCATTCATGTATTCTCAGCCAAAAGCGTGGTTTGCACTCATGGAAAAATTAGCAGATATGATTGTGACCTATGTAAAATCACAAGTGGTGGCAGGAGTACAAGTTATTCAATTATTTGATTCTTGGGTAGGTGTGCTGAATGTTGAAGATTACCAATACTATGTGAAGCCAACGATGAATCGAATCTTTACAGAACTGCAAATCTGCAAAGTTCCTTTAATCATGTTCGGTGTTGGGGCAAGCCATCTTATACAGCAATGGGACGACTTGCCACTACATGTGATTGGATTGGATTGGCGGTTATCTGTGGTATCTGCAAGAGAGAAGGGAATCACGAAAACATTGCAAGGAAACTTAGATCCAGCCGTTCTATTAGCACCATGGAAAGTTATTGAAGCAAAGGCAAAAGCCATTATTGATGAGGGAATGCAAACTCGGGGATTTATTTTTAATGTAGGACATGGCATATTTCCAGAAGTAAATCCGGAAACATTAAAAAATCTAACAACCTTCGTACATGAATACTCGGAAGAAAAGCAACGAACAGACTTCTGCTAACGAAAGAAGTCCACAGTAAATTAGTCGCTGGCAAGATGCTTTGATTGAGGGGGGAAAGAAAAAATGAAAAGAAAAATGGGATTATTGGTGATGGCCTACGGAACTCCATACAAAGAGGAGGATATTGAAAGCTATTATACCCATATTAGAGGTGGAAGAAGACCATCGGACGAGCAGATTGAGGACTTGAAAAGTCGCTATGTTGCCATTGGTGGTATTTCCCCTTTAGCTGAGATAACCAACCAGCAAGCGAAAAAATTACAAGAAACATTAAACAATAGTCAAGATAAGGTGGAGTTTCAATTATATATTGGGCTCAAACATATTGAACCTTTTATTGAGGATGCTGTTATAAAAATGCATGAAGATGGGATCACAGAGGCAGTAAGTATTGTTTTGGCACCTCACTATTCAACATTCAGCGTAAAATCTTATCATGAGCGTGCGAAAAAAGCAGCAGAAAGCAGCAATGGTCCGGAAATTTATCAGGTAGACAGTTGGTATCAAGAGCCAAAATTTATTCAATTTTGGGCAAAGGCTGTGAAAGGTATCCTAGCGGAAATTGACGAAAAAGAAAAAGCTGTGTTAATTATCTCTGCTCATAGCTTGCCAGAAAAAATCCTTAGCTACGGTGATCCATATCCAAATCAATTGCAGGAAAGTGCCGATATGATAGCACAAGCGGCAGGAGTAGCACATTATGAATTAGGGTGGCAAAGCGCCGGACAGACCGGTGAGCCGTGGCTGGGTCCAGATGTGCAAGACTTAACAAGATCATTACACGAAAAGAATCAGTTCACTCATTATATTTATGCACCGATTGGATTTGTAGCGGATCATTTAGAAGTTCTCTATGACAATGATTATGAATGCAGAGTTGTAACAGAGGAAATAGGAGCTATTTATCATCGTCCGCCAATGCCAAACGTAGATTTGCTCTTTATCGAGGCCTTAGCAAGTGTTGTGTTGAAACGGATGGACGAAGTGCAGATAGTGCCCAGTTGAAAAAGTAACCAGATGATATGAAAAAATAGGAAAATATAATATAATAGAAAAAGAATCAACAATAAACAATAAACCACAAACCACATTTACAGGAGGAGAGAACTGTGCTTTTTATCGACAACAAGGGAATAACAGACGCTAGGGTGAACCTAGCAATTGAAGAATATATATTGAGAAACTTAGATATTGATGAGTCCTATTTATTATTTTACATCAATGCACCATCCATTATTATTGGAAAAAATCAAAATACAGCGGAAGAAATCAATCAGGAGTATGTAGATGAAAATGGCATTCACGTTGTGCGCCGTTTATCTGGTGGTGGAGCAGTATATCATGATTTAGGAAACTTGAATTTCAGCTTCATTACAAAAGATGATGGTGAAAGCTTCCATAATTTTCAAAAGTTTACTGAGCCTGTAGTAAAAGCGTTACAGTCTTTAGGCGTGAATGCTCAACTAACCGGTCGCAATGATATTGAGAGCGATGGAAGAAAAATTTCCGGAAATGCTCAGTTCTCTACAAAAGGAAGAATGTATAGCCACGGAACCTTGCTCTTCGACACTCATATGGAGGATGTTGTTGCAGCATTAAATGTAAAGCAGGAGAAAATCCAATCCAAAGGGATTAAATCAGTTCGTAGCCGTGTCGCAAATATTAAAGAATTTTTAAAAGAGGATATGACAATTGAAGAGTTTAAAAAAATCCTTCTTTTATCAATCTTTGCTACAGATGATGTTTCCAAAGTGCCAACTTATGAGTTGACAGAGGAAGATTGGGAGAAAATTCATCAATTGTCAAAAGAACGCTATCAAACTTGGGATTGGAATTATGGTAAATCGCCAGCATTCAACGTCCAACATGCGCATCGTTTCCCAGGCGGACGAATTGATCTACGTCTCAATGTGGTAAAAGGAATCATTGAAGATTGCAGAATTTATGGAGACTTCTTCGGACTAGGTGAAATCAGCGATATTGAACAAGCTCTCATTGGAGTGAAATATAACCGTGCTGAAGTAGCAGAAGCCTTGACAATGATGGAAGGAAATAAGTATCTCGGCACAGTAGAGAAAGACGAGTTTCTCGATGTGATTTTTTAAAAAGTATGTGAAAAGATATTGTCATTTATGACGGGCTGTGAGAAGTGGTGTGGTCACCCACTTCTCACAGCCCGTTTCATTTTATTCACCCTGCCGGCACTGCCAATAATAATACAAGAGCTTAAGAGTTATTTTTTTACATGTACTAAGTTAAAAAGTGTATAATAAAGAAAACTAGGCGACGACAGAGCCGTAGTTGCCCTTATGCCCGCGGGGAAAAGAGGCAGAAAGGAAGTTTACGAAAATGATCTTAGTAGCAGATACTACTTATTATCAATATATTATCGATATATTTGAAAAATATAGCTCATTTGGACCTGTGTTGGCTATCCTTTTACCGATGATTGAGGCATTCTTACCTTTCTTGCCACTATTTGCTTTTGTCTTTGCAAATGCAGCGTCCTTTGGATTTTGGCCAGGATTTTTTTATTCATGGTTAGGTTCTTGTATCGGAACCATTCTTGTTTTTTTATTGGTTAGAAAATATGGGCAAACTCGCTTTTTTCGCTTTTTACATAGACATCCAAGAATAGAAAGATTGATTCATTGGATGGACGATAGAGGATTTGGACCAATCTTTCTTGTTTTTTGTTTTCCGTTTACGCCATCAGCATTGGTCAATGTTGTAGCAGCATTATCAAAAATCAATATCCTTGATTTTATTTTGGCATTAGTATTAGGAAAAATAGTGATGATTGGATCCGTTTCTTTTATTGGATATGATTTACAGTCATTTTTCCGTTCGCCGATGAAAACTTTTATCGTGTTGGTAGTGATTGCTTTTATGTGGTTGCTTGGAAAGTTTGTTGAACGTAAATTGGGATTAACGGAGCATAGTAAAATAGATATGGATGGGAAGGATGAGAGATGGGGAAGGAAAAGAAGAAAGCGACGTTCAAATGGGTAAAAACATTAGGGGTAGGAGTGCTTGTAGCGATTTTTCTAAAAGTGCTCTTTTTTTCAACGTATGTAGTAGACGGAGAGTCTATGTATCCTACGTTACATAATGGTGACTTAGTTGTTATTCGTAAATTTGGAGTAACGGAACATACATTAGAACGTGGAGATATTATTGTATTCCATAGAAATGAAGAGGAAGATTATGTTAAGCGAATCATAGGCGTTCCGGGAGATAAAATTGAATTTGAAGAGGATATCTTGTTTGTAAATGGAGAAAGGCAGGAGGAGCCGTATTTAGATGCTTATCAAGCAGAACATAGTGGTCAACTTGTTACAGGAACTTTTAGTTTATATGATGTAACTGGGAAAAATACAATTCCAGCAGGATATGTTTTTGTCATGGGAGATAATCGTTTAGAAAGTTATGATAGTCGGTATTTTGGATTAGTAGACATTGACTCAGTAGTAGGAACCCTTGACTTACGATACTGGCCACTTAGCCATTTTAGCATTCGTTTTAACGGATAAGTACTCATACAAAGATCTTTCACTTCATTCGAAATAAGGCAAAAATAGTAATTGAGCGTAAGGCGGGCAATTGGAGTTCATATCCAATTACCTGCCTTGTTTGTCGTGTTGTGTATGTATTCCATTGATTAAAGAAACAGATTCATTTATAATGAAATGTAAATAAGAACATTAGTTTGTGTTATATCTGTGGGAAAGGAGTGAGTTTATGGGATTACGTTTTTTTATGGGACGTGCCGGCAGTGGCAAAACTCAGCGATGTTTAGAAGAAATCGAACAAGAATTATCAATATCACCAAAGGGAACACCGCTGATTTATCTTGTGCCAGAACAAATGACTCATCAATCTGAGCAGGAACTACTGAGATACATGGAAGCTGATGGGTTTATTCGGACCCAAGTATTCAGCTTTACCCGCTTGGCTTGGAAAATATTGCAGGAGACAGGAGGAGCAGCTAGATATCATATCGATGACGTAGGGATTCGCATGCTTCTACGAAAAATTATTGATAAGCGAAAACAAGATTTAAAAGTATTTCGCAAGGCATCCGAACAGCATGGATTTTATGAAAAGATTCATTCGATGCTGAAAGAGATGAAAAGCTATGCAATCACACCAGAACAGCTAGGGACAATGAAAGAGACGATGTCCCAAGTTCATGGGGAACAGAATAAGCAAGTATTATTGAATAAGCTGGAAGATATTAAGATTATCTTTGAAGAATTTGAACAAGCTTTGCTACACACATATGTAGATTCTGAAGACTATTTAAAATTGCTAGAAGAAAAAATTCCCCAGTCTACTTATTTACAAGGTGCCACTATTTATGTAGATGGTTTTTATACGTTGGCACCCCAAGAAAGAAAAGTGTTAGGGCAACTAATGAAGCATTGTCATGATGTGACGATTACGATAACAACCAATCAGAATGAACCTACATTTATAGATGGTATGTCACTATTTGCTCCGACAATGAAGTTTTATGACCAATTAAGTAAGCTAGGTGCGGAAGTAGGGGTGGAGCAAGAGGTTATCCTAATAGATGGGAAAGAGGGGCGTTTTTCTCAAAGTGACTCTCTGGCTCATCTAGAGGCATACTATGACGCGAGGCCAGTGAAAAGTTACTATGGAGAAACGGATGTGCAATTTATTGTTGCAGTAAATAGACGAGCGGAAGTTGAAGGAATCGCTCGTGAAATAAGAAAAATTGTCAGGGAGCAAGGACTGAGATATCGGGATATTGCTTTGTTGCTTCGAAATGGGCAGTCCTACTTTGATTTTATTCGAACGATTTTTACAGATTATGATATTCCTTTTTTCTTAGATGACAAAAGACCGATGCATTACCATCCATTTGTGGAATTCATCCGCTCTAGCATGGAAATCATCAAAGATTATTACCGTTATGATGCAGTTTTCCGCTGTGTGAAAACAGAACTTCTTTTCCCATTAAAAAGTGAACCATCATTACGGGATGATATGGACATTCTCGAAAATTATTGTTTAGCGTACGGTGTCCAGGGGTCAAAATGGAAAAAACAATTTACCTACAGTAAGTATAGAACATTGGATCATATTCAAAAGGTAAAAACCGATGAAGAACTGAAGATGGAAAAGAAGTTGAACTATTTACGAGAAATAGTTATTAAACCGCTGGAGTCCTTAGAAAAAAGATTCAAGAAGGCGAAAACCGGATTAGAGTATTGCCAAGCTTTGTACAGTTACTTAGAAGATATTCAAGCTTATGAGAAATTGGAACGATTACGTGAAGCAGCTGAAAAAAATGGAGACTTACTAGAAGCAACAGATCATGAAATGGTTTGGAAGGCTGTCATGGATTTGTTGGATCAGTACGTTGAAATGCTAGGGGAAGAAGAAACAGAGCTAGCAGACTTCTTTCATATTCTTGAGACTGGGCTAGATACATTGAAATTCGCTAATATTCCACCTAGTCTTGATGCAGTCATTGTTGGAGATGCTGAACAGTCCCGCTTATCCAACACAAAATGTGTATTTTTAATGGGTGTAAATGAAGGGGTTATTCCAAAAATTCCGGAAGAAAACGGTATGATTGATGAAAAGGAAAGGGAACTGTTGATGCAGTACGGTGCAGAGTTAGCGCCAAGTGCAACTCAACAGTTGATGGACGAACAATTTGCAATTTATCACATGCTGACTCGCTCTTCGCGGCATCTCTATATTTGCTATCCAATGGCCGACGAAGAAGGGCAAACATTAACCCCTTCTCATATTATCAAGCGGCTACAGGATATGTTCCCTCATGCAGAAGCAAGCTTTGTTACCAATGATGTGAATGATGTAGGGGGAGAGAAAGAATTTTCCTTTATTTCTAGTTTGGAGCCTACTCTATCGTATTTAACCCAAAAACTACAAAGATGGAAGAAGTATCCAAACGATACCGCCATGGATATTTGGTGGGATGTTTATAACGTTTATATGAAGGACAAAGAACTTCAGCCAAAGGGAAAGAAAATTATCAGCAGTTTATTCTATGAAAATAAAGGGAAGAAACTAACTCATGATGTGAGCAAGAAGTTGTACGGGAAGCATGTCAAAGGAAGTGTTTCCAGGTTAGAGTCCTTCAATCGTTGTGCTTATCAACACTTTGCTAATTATGGCCTAGGTCTCAGAGAGAGGGATATCTATAAATTGGAAGCACCAGATATTGGTACGTTTTTTCATGGGGCCTTGAAGTATATCACTGACACGTTAATGGAGCAAAAGAAAACATGGGGCGATGTCTCCAAGGACGAACTGACTAATTTATCCAAGCATGCAGTAGAGGCATTGGCACCAGTCGTGCAACGGGAAATTTTGTTAAGCTCATCCCGCTTCTTGTATATGAAAAGAAAGCTGCAGCAAGTTATTGAGAAAACATCATTTGTCCTTCAAGAGCACAGCAAATCCAGTAGTTTTGTTCCTATTGCCATGGAACAGGATTTTGGAACAAAATCATCACTACCGCCTCTTCAGTTTCAGTTGCCAAATGGAGTAGATATGGAACTGATTGGAAAAATTGATCGAGTTGACCGTGCTGACTGCCCTGGGGGAACATTTTTGCGGATTGTTGACTACAAGTCAAGTGACAGAAGTCTAAATTTAGCAGAGGTTTATTACGGTTTAGCCCTGCAGATGTTAGCATATTTGGATGTGGTAGTTTCCAACGCAGCTACATGGCTTGGAACAGAAGTATCTCCTGCCGGTGTTCTATATTTCCATGTTCACAATCCGATGCTGCAATTGGATAGACCAGTAGATATGATGGATGTTGAAAGTCTTATTCGCAAAGAGTACAAGATGAAGGGATTGATATTGAAAGATACAGAGGTGGCTAAACTAATGGATGCGGCATTAGAAGAAGGAACAATTTCTGATATCGTTTCGGTTGGATTAAAGAAAGACGGTGATTTTTCTGCTTTTTCTACGGTCGCAAATAATGAGGAGTTTCAGCTGCTACAGCAATATGTTCGTGCAACCATCCAGAATTCCGGTGTAGCTATCACTGACGGAATCATTGATATAGCACCGTACAAAATGAAAAACAATACGCCTTGTACGTTCTGTGCTTTCAAATCTGTTTGTCAATTTGATAATTCTTTGGAAGAAAATAATTACCGTATCCTAAGTGAAATGAAGCAGAAGGATGCGTTTGAGAAAATGGGAGAGGAGGTTGACTATGATTGAACAAAAACCACCAGGTGTAAAATGGACCGATGACCAATGGAAAGCTATTGCTGCAAAGGGGCAGGATATATTGGTTGCAGCGGCAGCTGGATCAGGAAAAACAGCTGTTCTTGTAGAACGGATTATCAAGAAAATCATCGATAAAGACAATCCTATTGATGTGGACAACCTATTAGTTGTGACTTTTACAAATGCTTCTGCCGCTGAAATGAAAGAACGAATTGGAAAAGCACTAGAGCAAGCATTGGAAAAGGATTTTACATCGGCACATTTGAAAAAACAGCTTCAACTGATTAATAAAGCTTCCATCTCG
>DAIDKD010000054.1 GCA_027451065.1 Bacillaceae bacterium
TACAATGGTATTGACATTGTGACGAATCATTCCAATATACGTTCCTTCATCCGTTCCATCTTCTCCCATTGCATCAGATAATAGCTCTCCACCAATTTCTACTTCATGGCCTAGTTCTCTTGCTCCTTCCATGACAGCTTCAAGACCTCTCGGTGCTACAGTTGTTTCAATAAACACTGCTTGAATGTTTCTTTCAATCAAGTAATCACGAAGACTCGTTACATCACTTGTCGTAAATTCAGCTGCTGTATTTAACCCTTGCAGACCTTTCACTTCTAGACCGTACGCTGCTCCGAAATATCCAAAAGCATCATGAGCTGTTACAATCACACGGCTTTCTTCTGGAATAAGGGCAATCTGCTCTCTCACATAAGCATCTAATTCCTCTAATTCAGCAATATAATTTGCTGCATTTTCTCTAAATACATCTGCATTTTCTTCATCTTGCTCAATTAAAACATCGCGGATTGTTTCTGTAACAGTAATCCATAATTGTACGTCGAACCACACGTGAGGATCAAATTCTTCATCGTCATCTTCCTCTGCTAAAAGCAACTGACTTTCTGGAATATCACGAGTAACAGCTACTACAAGTTGCTGTTCTGCTAAACCTTCTAAAACACTTTCCATATTTGCTTCTAAATGTAATCCATTATATAAAATAAGATCAGCATTTTCTAAAGCTCTCATGTCACCTTGCGTTGCTGTATAGTAATGTGGGTCTACACCAGGTCCCATTAACTCAGTAGCTTCAACATAATCTCCACCAATATTTTCAACTACATCTCTAATCATTCCTGTTGTTGTGACAACATTTAACCTACCTTCTCCTGCCGCAGCTGACTCATCTGATGCACAACCTGACAAGATAATTACTGCAAACATCATCAGTAACCCTGTCATTAATTTACCTATTTTTCCTAAAAACATATGAACACCTATTCCTTTCTTTATGTAGAGGAGAGTTATAAAAAATTTACTCCCTCAAATTTCCTATTTTTTCTTACACTGTTAGTATAACAATAAATGTTTCCTTAATGCAACATTTTTTTATAAAGAAAACATTTAAAAAAATCGTGTGGAGTGGATAGAGCAAAAAACGCCCTATCCACTCCACACGATTTCAGTACATTATTTTCCTTTCAATATTAATAATTTAACAAGGGAATGACTTCCAGCCTTTGATACGTAGAGGCTAGAAAAACTTATGCTTCCTTATCCTTTAAAAAAAACTAACCCATCAGTAGGTAATTTTTTAATCATACTTCTTCTCTATGTTTTGCAGCTTTCTTACTTTTTCCTCTGTTCCATCTTTGGCATTGATAAATATTTCGTAAGTGTCTTTTTCTAATTTACCAATAAATTCATAACAAAGAACTTCTTTGTTAAAATCATTAGAAATAATCGATAGTCTGTCTTCCATTATTTCCACATTTTTATTTATTTTCTCTCTTGCTTCTTCTTTAGAAAGAGTAGCAGTTGGAATTGTACGTTTGTGATGTGTTAATAAGTAGTTTCTTGCATTAAATCCCAAAATACTGCCGTTATCCAAAGCTACTTTTAACTGAACCGTGTCAGGATAAATACGTACACCGTTTTTACTTGCTACATATGTAAGTACGGCAACATTATCATATTGTGTAGAGTCATACAGAGCCATATCTTCATATTTTTTTTCTTTCAAAAATGCTTCTGCTTTCTTTATTGCGTCATCAATACTAATTTTTTGATTCTTCACATCTCGGCTATTAATAAAGAAAATAGGGTGCCCACCTTGCTTGGTGATATCCATCGCGATTTCACTTTTCGTTTTTTCCTCAGATAAAGTAACTTGATAATACTGATCTTTGGCACCTTTTAAGCTGTTGATTACCTTTGTAGCTTTCGCATTTTTTACAAAGGATGCGGCGATTTCTTTTGCTTCCTCACTGCTAATATTTTCCCCAGTGAGATATTGGAAATCATCCTCTTGGGTTTGCTTGGTCGTCATTGCTGTTGGTCCAAGCTCATCTTCTACATAGGACTTAGCTTTATTTTCTGCTTTCGTGAACCCATCAATAATGGCGTTGTCTTTTGGAGATTCATTAGTTCCTAACGCTTGTTGAACATCCATCCATCTCAAATTATTATCTAAAATATGATCTTGTACATCCCGCAGCTGATCCTCTAATTCATCAGAGCGTTGGTACATTTTTTTGAGATAGGCATATTCTTTATCAGAAAGGGGATTCTTTTCTAAGTCTCTTACCGAAGTACGGTAACTAAAATTTCCAATATTCGTTAAAAATTGCTGTGTGTTATGAAATGGCAGCAATGTCAGGGGCAGTTGCCCTACATCAGCTTGTGATTCAGTAGCAATTTTCCAAACTTCTACTAAAGCTGGTGACAAAGACGAGCGTGAATTCATTGCTAAAGTTGTTCCTATTTTGTCATGGAGTAAATCGATGTTGTAGGATAATTCATTGTAAGCACGTTGATATTGATTTTCTGCTTGTAGGGCTATTTTCTCTTTCTCTTGGTGTTCCTTGTATCCCCAAAACATACTTCCAACGACTGCCACCACTAAAGCACCTATTATTAGTACGTTCCTCATTCTATTCCACCTCCATACTATTTACAAAAAATATGTTGACCAATTGTCATAACTTGCGGTCTGCCCCAAATCCATTTACTTGTTGCTGTGTCAGGATTAAAGTAATAAATACAGTTTCCTGTTGGGTCCCATCCATTAATGGCATCTAGTACTGCTTTTCTCGCTGTATCATTGGGGGTTAAATTAATTTGCCCATCAGCAACTGCAGTAAAAGCTCCTGGTTGATAAATGACACTTGCCACTGAATTTGGAAAAGAAGAATGTTGGACACGATTTAGAATCACTGCTGCCACTGCTACCTGCCCCTCATAAGGCTCTCCGCGGGCTTCACCATACACTGCATTAGCCATTAATTTTATGTCATTTTGTGAATAACCTGCCGGAACATTCGTAGAAGAGCTACCACTAGATCCAGACGAATTAGCATCATACTTGGTCACTTTCACTAACTTTGCCTTAGTGACCTCCCCGGCAATACCATCAACTGGTATCCCAAATTGCTCCTGAAAATTTCTCAATCCCCAGTATGTTCCCCAACCAAAGGCTCCATCCACCTTTCCATTGTAGTAGCCAATGTATTTCAAGCGTGATTGAAGCTCTACTACATCTTCTCCTACTGCCCCTCTACGAATAACTTGATTTGTAAATGCCTTCACTTCATTCCAAGTTAATGAGTGACTCATAAAAGGAATAGCCGGAAGTAGCAACATGAATATCATGAACACTCTAAATACTATCTTTCTCGACACGAAGAAACCTCCTTACAAAATAGAAATACATTGATATAATTTGTAAATAATAGGAATATAAACAGTTAATTTTTTCCAGAGGTTGCCCTATACATACATGATTGGCGCATTCGCGCCGATCATGTATGTATGGCTCAACCTCTTTAAAGACAAAAAAAGAATTGTGAATATTAATCCGGTTGATTAATTCACAATTCTTCATTTTCGTTAATTCTATAGGAAAAGTATTTGAAAAGGGACGGTTTCCCCTTTTCAAACACCCTTCTTATAGCTCTTCGCTTTTTGCTGACCTTACTTCTTTATAGAATTCCATTTCATCATTGATTTTTTTCATTTTTATATCCAGGTAGTTTACTAAGTCGGCTGCCTCCTTTAACTCGTGTAATAACTTTGCTGGAACACCTTCATCAAATTTGTAATAAATTTTGTGTTCCAAACTTGCCCAAAAATCCATGGCAATGGTTCGAATTTGTATTTCAATTTGTACGTATTCTGTTTTACTTGTTAAAAAAACAGGAATTTCTACGATAAAATGCAAGCTTTTGTAGCCATTTTTTTTCGGGTTTGCTACATAGTCCTTTACTTTCAAAATTTTAAGGTCATCATGCTTTTTTAACATTTCAAAAATCAAATAAATATCAGATACAAATGAGCATGTGATACGAATCCCGGCAATATCATGAAGATGCTTTTTCGCATTTTCAATTGATATAGGCAACCCTTTTCTATCTAACTTCTTAATAACACTATCTGGTGATTTTATTCGTGATTTTACATGTTCAATCGGATTATAATCACGCATCATTTGAAATTCATCTTGCAATATATTAATTTTCGTTTTCATTTCTTCTAAACCAAATTTATATACCAAAAAGAATTCCTTCCACTGATTGACCGACGGAATATACGCTTCAACTTCCTGTAACTTACTTAACGAAAATTCCATTTAAAAACTCCTTTTCAGCCAGCATACAGTCTGCTCTTTAGCTCACTTCTACATTCTTAAAAGCAGTCGCCAGCATTAATTTCAGACGATTAATCTGGTTTACCTCTGTTTCACTTGCATCGTAATCAATGGCCGTAATATTTGCTTGCGGATATAGTGCCTTCAAACCTTTTAACATTCCACGTCCTGTAACATGGTTCGGTAAACAAGCAAATGGTTGGATACAAGCAATGTTGTTTACATCCTGCTCTATTAGCTCCATCATTTCAGCTGTTAAGAACCACCCTTCTCCAGCCTGATTCCCAACAGATAAAAGATTGCTCGCCTTTTCTGCCAATTCAAAGATAGTTAATGGTGCATCAAATCTTTCGCTAGCTTGAAGTGCTTCCTTTAGTGGCTTTCGATAAAACTCCAGTAAACCGATAACGCCTTTACTGATATGATAAGGCAGCTTTCCTTTTCCTAAATTTTCACCTTTGTATACTCGGTCAAAACCACAATATAAGAAGAAGTCAAGAATGTCTGGAACGACTGCTTCTCCTCCTTCTGCTTCAATTACCGATGTAATTTCGTTGTTTGCATCAGGATGGAATTTTACGAGAATCTCCCCTACTACACCAACCCTCGGTTTTTTTACGTCTGTAATTGGCAGTTCATCAAATTCTCCAACAATATTCCGCAGGTTTTGTTTATATTCGTGGGAACGGAATTGGAATAATGATTGCTTACATGTCTCTAGCCATTTTTTGTAAAGCTCATTGGTACTTCCTTTTACTAACTCGTACGGTCGCACTCTATTTGTAACACGCATTAAGGCATCACCGTACACAGTCGCAGCGATTAATTTTTTGGCCACATTGAAACCTAGTTGGAAGCCAGGATGCTTTTCCATTCCTAAAGCATTTAAGGAAATAACCGGTATCTGCTCCATCCCCGCATCCTTCAATGCTTTTCGAAGCAAGGCAATATAATTGGTCGCGCGACATGCTCCACCTGTTTGCGACATGATAACAGCAGTACGATTGACATCATAGTCCCCTGTTTTCAAGGCATGAACCATTTGTCCCACTGTTAAAATAGCCGGGTAGCAAGCATCATTATTGACAAAACGCAACCCTGTATCCACTGCATCTTGACTAACTGTCGGCAACACTTCTGCACGATATCCTGCACTGTGCAATACCGCTTCATACAATTCAAAATGAATCGGCGACATTTGTGGAATCAGAATTGTATACTCTGACTTCATTTCTTTCGTAAAAGTTACTGGCTTACTTGGTTCTTGCTTTGGTGCTGGAAGAAACTCTTTTTTCATTCGTTCTTTCATAGCCGCTTGTAAAGAGCGGATACGAATACGTGCAGCACCTAAGTTATTAATCTCATCAATTTTAATGAGAGTATACATTTTGCCGTTGTTTTCTAAAATTTCTTCCACCATATCAGCAGTGACTGCATCTAGACCACAACCAAATGATGTTAGTTGTACTAGCTCTAGTTCCTTTATTTTCGTGACAACTCTTGCCGCTCGATATAATCGTGCATGGTATGTCCATTGGTTGACTACACGCATATCTTTCTCCGGTTGTGCTAAGTGGGCAATAGAGTCCTCTGTTAGTACCGCCATATCAAATCCGGTAATCAATTCTGCCATCCCATGATTAATTTCAGGGTCAACATGGTATGGTCGCCCCGCTAAGACAATCCCCTGCTTGCCAGATTCTTTTAAGAAGGCAATAGCTTCTTCACCTTTTTGACGGATATCTTGCTTCGCTTTTTCTGTCTCCTGTAATCCCGCTTCTAACGCTTGAATAATTTCCGCTTTTGGAATATGTGGAAATTGTTTTATCAACTCTTTTTCCAATGCCTTTTGGTTATCTAACGTTAAGAACGGTTGAATAAACGGCATCTCTTTTTCTTTTAATACATCCATATTCACCCGAATAACTTCCGGGTATGATGTGACAACTGGACAATTAAAGTGGTTTGTCGCCTCTTCTACTTCTTTCTTCTCGAATACCACAGCTGGATAAAAAATAAAGTCCACGCTCTTCTCTACTAAACTTTCAATATGACCGTGGGTTAATTTTGCTGGATAGCATACTGATTCGGATGGAATAGACTCCATTCCCTGTTCATAGAGTTTTTTGCTCGAGCGTGGTGACAACTCTACTTGGTATCCTAATTTTGTAAAGAAAGTGTGCCACAGCGGATAGTTTTCGTACATGTTCAACACACGAGGAATTCCTACTACACCACGGGTTGCCTCTTCTTTCGCTAAAGATTCATAGCCGAAAATCCGTTCATTTTTATATTGATAGAGATTAGGCATCGTATTTTTCTCTTTCTTCTGCCCCGCTCCTCTTTCACAACGATTTCCAGTAATAAAGAAGCGTTTATCTTTAAAACGGTTGATCGTTAATGGACATTTATTTCCACATAAACCGCAACGACTATGAGAGACCTGATAAGTGAATGTTTGCAGTTCTTCTAATCCAATTATTTCACTTTCTCCATTTTCATGTTGTTCTTTGGCCATTAATGCACACCCATATGCCCCCATCATTCCTGCAATATCTGGACGAACAACATCTTTTTCAATCATATTTTCAAAAGCTCGTAATACTGATTCATTATAGAAAGTTCCACCTTGAACAACGATGTTTTCCCCTAATTCTTCTGTATTACGTAATTTCATTACTTTTTGAATAGCATTTTTAATAACCGAGTATGATAACCCTGCTGAGAGATTTGATAAGGTTACTCCCTCTTTTTGCACTTGCTTTACTTTTGAATTCATAAATACAGTACAACGGGAACCTAAATCAACAGGTTGATCTGCAAGCAATGCTTCTTTCGCAAAATCTGCAATAGGAATATCTAATGATTTGGCAAAACTTTCTAGGAATGACCCACATCCAGATGAACATGCTTCATTCAACATTAATTGATCAATGGCACCATTTTTTATCTTGATACATTTCATATCCTGACCACCGATATCAAGAATGAAATCTACATTTGGCTGAAATTGTGCTGCTGCTTTGTAATGAGCAACTGTTTCAATTTCACCAATATCTATTTTTAAAGCTGCTTTGATTAAACCTTCTCCATAGCCAGTTACAGCTGATTTGGCAATGTAAACGTCTCTAGGCAGCTGTTTATATAAATTTTCTAGTCCTTCTATGACTGATTGTAATGGATTTCCTTTATTGCTTTCATAAAAAGTATATAATAATTCATTTTGCTCGCTCATAAGGACAATTTTTGTCGTAGTTGAACCAGCGTCAATTCCTAGGAAACTAGCTCCTGTGTACGATGATAACTCTCTCTTCGGAACGGAAGCCTCCTCATGCCGCTTCCGGAATGATTGTAAATCAACTTCACTATGAAATAATCTCGGCAAAGTAGCAATCTCTGTATTCGAACGACTTAAGGAAAATTTTTCAAAGCGATCACACAAAGTATTTAAAGGAATGCTTTCATTATTTTTACTGTTCATCGCCGCCCCAACAGCTACAAAGTATTGGCTATTTTCAGGGAAAATAATTTCTTCTTCTCCTAAATTCAGTGTTTCAATAAATCGTTGACGTAACTCTGATAAGTAAGTCAACGGTCCTCCTAAAAATGCTACTTTTCCGCGTATTGGGCGGCCGCAAGCAAGTCCACTCACTGTTTGAGTAACGACACTTTGAAATACAGAAGCTGCAATGTCTTCTTTTCGAGCCCCTTCATTTAATAAAGGCTGTACATCTGTCTTTGCAAATACGCCACAACGAGATGCAATTGGATAAATTGTTTCATGGCCTTTTGCCAATTCATTTAATCCGCCTGCCTCTGTTTGTAAAAGGGTAGCAATTTGGTCGATAAACGCTCCCGTTCCGCCAGCACAAGCAGCATTCATTCTTTGTTCAATTCCACCAGTAAAGTAAATAATTTTCGCATCTTCTCCACCAAGCTCAATTACTACTTCCGTCTCTGGAATATAGCATTCTACTGCTTCCGTACAGGCAATTACTTCTTGCACAAAAGGCATGTTCACTTGCTTTGCCATTGTCAATCCTGCCGATCCAGCGATACTCATTGTTATCTCCGCTTCTGGATATTGATTTTTAATCTCATGCAACATTGATAAGGTTGTCGATTTTACATCAGAAAAATGGCGACGATACTCTTGATATATCATTCTATTTTCTTCATTCATTACGATTAACTTAGCTGTTGTGGAACCAACATCTAGCCCAACATGCAATAGCATCTCTGCTCCCCCTTTCACAGACAATCATTGTAAGTTTGATAAAACCAAGATTGTCCGCTCCTCCAAAATCTTTTATAACACTTTTTTATGAACTGAATATGAATTTTCAGATTATATTTCCTACCCAGACTATCATATCATAATTGTTTTTTAATACAATATCAATATATTAAAAAATATTATAAAATACTAATCAATCATGGAAATAACCACCAAACCCCTGGTGGTTATTTCCATCTTAGAAGTTAAGGAGAGCCTTTGACCAACTCCCTTAACTTCTAAGATGCGTTTTCAAATTGACTATTGTATAAGTCTGCATAGAAACCTTTTGCAGCAAGTAATTCTTCATGATTTCCACTTTCAATAATATCGCCATCTTTCATTACTAAAATCATATCGGCATTTTTAATTGTGGAAAGTCTATGAGCAATAACGAAGGATGTTTTCCCTACCATTAATTTGTCCATTGCTTCTTGAATCAATACTTCTGTACGTGTATCAACTGAACTTGTCGCTTCATCCAAGATAAGTAGTGGTGATTTTTTCACCATTGCCCTTGCGATTGTAAGAAGCTGTTTTTGTCCTACAGACAAACTTGCTTTATCATTTAAAACTGTATCGTAGCCCTTTGGTAAAGTTCTAATAAAATGATCTACACCTACCGCTTTACAAGCTGCAATTACCTCTTCATCCGTTACATCTTCTTTGTTATAGATAATATTCTCCTTCACTGTACCCTCAAATAGCCAAGTATCCTGAAGCACCATACAGAATAAGTCATGAACATTTTCACGGGTAATCGACTGCGTTGATACACCGTCAATCTTGATTTCCCCGCTACCTATTTCATAGAAACGCATGAGCAAGTTTACAACAGTCGTTTTTCCGGCTCCAGTAGGTCCGACAATTGCAACCTTTTGTCCAGCATTTATATGAGCGGAGAAATTGTTAATGATTAGTTTATCTTCATTATATCCAAACTTCACATTCTTAAATTCCACATCGCCTTTTACATCTTCTACATCTAAAGTACTATTCTTATCACTTTCATCTTCTAACTCTGCCTCTTCTAAAAATTCAAAAACACGTTCACTAGCTGCTGCTGTTGACTGTAAGCTTGTAGCTGCCTGTGCCAATTGAGCCAATGGTTGTGTAAATAAGCGGATATATACCATGAATGCAACGATAACACCAAATGTGATGTCGCCATTCATCGCTAACGTGGCACCTACTACACAGACAACAACGTAACCTAAATTTCCAATAAAACTCATAAGTGGCATCATCATACCTGATAGAAACTGGGCTCTCCACGCACTGTCAAAAAGATTTTCGTTGATCTCATTAAATTCTTGCTTAGCTTCTTTATCAGCATTATAAATTTTCACCACACTGTGACCTGAATACATTTCTTCAATATGACCATTTATTTTACCAAGGCTTTGCTGTTGGAGCAAAAAGTACTTCTGCGATTTGGAAATAATAAGTGTCATCAACACAAAACCAACTGCTGTTGCTGCAACGGCTGAAAGGGTCATGGTAACATTAATAGAGAACATCATAATCAAAGAACCGAAGAACATAACTGTTGATGTCACAAGAGAACCAATACTTTGGTTCAAAGTCTGTCCAATCATATCCACATCATTGGTAACACGACTTAGCACATCTCCGTATGTTGTTGAGTCAAAATACTTCAATGGTAATTTATCAATTTTATCTGATATGCTCGTACGTAAGCTTTGAGAAACTCGCTGGGTAATAGTCGCCATAATAAAACCTTGAATATAATTGAACACAAAGCTCAATCCATACAGGATAGCAAGGAACAGCCCTATGCTTCCTATCCCTTCCATATCAAGCTCTCCCATAAATCCTTCTGTTATCAAATCCGTAATTTTACTTAGCTTGTTTGGCCCGATCACTGAGAAGGTTGTTCCGATTGCCGCCAATACAAGTGCGAAAATAATGACTGGCAAATATGGTTTACAATAGGCTATTAATTTTCCCCATGTCTTCTTAAATTCTTTCGGTTTTTCTCCTGGAACAGCCATTCCTCCTGGACCACCGGGACCTCTTTGCGGACGATTTCTTTGTTCATTACTCATTTTCCAACTCCTCCTTCGACAGTTGTGAGTAGGCAATTTCCTGATAAGTTTTACAAGTTTCCAATAACTCGCTATGGCGACCCATACCGACAATTTTCCCTTCATCAAGAACGATAATTTTATCAGCATCTTTTATTGTTCCAATTCGCTGTGCAACAATGAATGAAGTAACACCTTTTGTTTCTTTTTTCAAAGTAGAGCGAAGTTGACGATCTGTTTTATAGTCTAAAGCAGAGAAGGAATCATCGAAAATAAAAATTTCCGGCTTTCTAGCCACCGCTCTAGCAATGGAAAGACGCTGCTTTTGTCCTCCAGAGACATTTGTACCACCTTGGGCAATGTCTGCATCATATTGGCCTTCCATTTTCTCAACGAAATCTTTTCCTTGAGCAATCTCTACTGCTTTTTTCACATCCGCATCTGTTGGCGGATTCTGGTTGTTATCACCGAAAGCAACATTGGATTTCACCGTACCGGTAAATAAAACAGCTTTTTGAGAAACATAACCAAATTTATTATGAAGCTCTTCTTGCTTGTACTCTTTCACGTTGATCCCATTGATCAATACTTCACCTTCAGTAGCATCATAAAATCTTGGAATTAAGTTAATCAGCGTACTTTTTCCGCTACCAGTAGAACCGATGAAGGCGATTGTTTCACCTTTATGAGCGGTAAAGCTAATGTTTTCTAAAACATATTCTTCTGCGTCAGGATATTTAAAGCTAACATTACGTAGTTCGATTTCTCCTTCAATCCCCTTTGGTGTTGATTTCATTTCTCCATCAATAATTGACAGTGGCGTATCCAACACCTCATTAATACGAACTGCAGATACTTGTGCTCTTGGCAACATAATGAATGTCATAGCTAATAGCATAAAGGCCATTACTACTTGCATAGCATAAGATGAAAATACTACCATGTCACTAAATAAACCGATTCTATCCACTATTTCAGCATGATTAATCAAGTAAGCACCAATCCAGTAAATAGAAAGGGTCAACCCAGACATAATCAAACTCATCCCTGGCTGCATCAGTGCCATTAGGCGATTGACGAAAAGGTTTGTATCTGTTAATTCTGTATTAGCCTTTTCAAATTTTTCTTCTTGATATTTTTCGGCATTATAAGCATGAACAACACGAACACCCGTTAATCCCTCTCTTGTAACCCTATTTAAATTATCTGTTAAATTTTGAACTATCCTAAACTTCGGCAATGCAAAGATGACAAGTGTACCAATCAAAATAAGTAAAACAAATACCGCCACACCTGTTGCTGCTGTCCACTGCCAGCTTCTATCTAATATTTTTGAAATAGCCCAAATCGCAAGTATAGGCGCTTTGATCATAACTTGCAGTCCCATTGCTACAGTTTGCTGAATTTGGGTAATATCATTTGTAGAGCGAGTAATGAGACTAGCTGTTGAAAAACCATTAATTTCTTCCATAGAGAAAGATAATGTTTTGTTAAACACTCTTTTTCTTATTTCCTTTGAAAAAGTTGTTGCTAACCGTGCAGCAAAAAATCCAACAGCCACTGATAGCACCATGCTACCTAGAGCACATAACAGCATCCATCCTCCCGCTGTCCATATCTCACTCATTTCACTTCCCTCTGTTTTTACAAGGGTCGTAATTTCAGCCATAAAATCCGGCAACCTCAAGTCTAAATATACTTGCCCGACAATGAAAATGGTACTGATAAAAATAAAGCCCCATTCTTTTTTTGTAAAATACTTAAATAATTTCAACATGTCTACATTCCTCCTTATTTCGTTAGCAAGCTAACGATATGTTTATAAAGATTGCTTGATATAGCATCTTTTTCAAGATTCCATATTGTGTTTCATTTCATCGACTACTTCAAAGAAAATTTCTAGCTTCTCTTCCGGAATACCTTGAATCAGTTTCTGTTCAAATTTAGCCATCTGATCCATAATTACACTATGGATCCTAATCGCTTCCTCTGTTAAAACAATCTTCTTTAACCTTGTATCATAATGGACAGATTCCCTAGCAATAAGACCATGATTTTCCATAGAAGTAAGGATTCTTGATGCTGTTGATCTACGAATAGAAAATTCTTTTTCAAAATCCTTCTGAAACACATCTTTATCCTGATTTTCATACAGATATCCAATTGCCCAACCATGCATTGGAGTAAGATGATTCTTTTCTTTTGATATGGTATCTGATGTTTGGTGCACTTGTCTTTTAATTAGATTTACCAATGTGCGTAATTCTAATCCCACCGATTTTTTGGGGTGCATTTTTTCCACCTCCAACATATGTTAGTATGATAACTATTTTATTTTAAAAAAATAAGTTTGTCAAGTAGAAACGGACCTTCTTCGGAAGGTCCGTTTTCTACTTGACAGCATCTTTTTTCTTCGGCTATATTGCATCGCTACCAAAGAAGTCTTTGAATGCTTGCATTGAGGTAGCTCTGTTCAAGGCTGCGAGAGAAGTTGTTAGTGGTATTCCTTTCGGACAGGCTCGAACACAGTTTTGTGAGTTTCCACAATTGGCAATTCCATCATCTCCCATAATCGCATGCAGCCGCTCTTCTTTATTCATAGCACCTGTCGGATGGGCATTAAATAAACGTGCTTGGGATAATGGTGCTGGTCCCATAAAAGACGACTTCTTATTAACATTAGGACATGCCTCTAAACAAACACCACAAGTCATACATTTAGATAGTTCATATGCCCATTGCCGCTTTTTTTCTGGCATTCTTGGACCCGGTCCCAAGTCATATGTACCGTCAATTGGAATCCACGCCTTCACTTTTTTCAAGGCATCGAACATTCTACTTCTGTCTACTTGCAAATCACGAATAACAGGAAAAGTTTTCATAGGTGCTAATCGAATGGGCTGTTCCAATTTATCAATAAGTGCCGAGCATGACTGCCTTGCTTTCCCATTAATCACCATGGAGCAGGCTCCACATACTTCCTCCAGACAACTCATATCCCAAGTAATCGGAGTTGTCTGTTTTCCTTGCGCATCTACTGGATTCCGTCTGATTTCCATTAAGGCAGAGATAACATTCATATTTGGTCGATAAGGGACTTCAAATTCCTGCTCATAAGCTTCAGATTCCGGAGTATCTTGTCTTGTCACAATGATTCGAATTGTTCGCTTCTCAGACACTTTGCTTTTCCCCTTTCGTTATTTAGCTATTTTACAAGTTGGATGATTTGCTAGTGGCTTTCTTTCCTTGTTTCTCTTTTTTATTTGTTGTATAGTCTCTTTTCCGTGGCTCAATTAGGCTTACATCAACATCCTCATAATGAAATTGTGGTCCTTCATGATTAAATTTGGCCATTGTTGTTTTTAAGAAATCTCTGTCATTCCTCTCTGGAAAATCTGGTTTGTAATGAGCACCGCGACTTTCATTT
>DAIDKD010000055.1:0-3759 GCA_027451065.1 Bacillaceae bacterium
ATTCGGGATGAAAGAGAACCTTTACTGAAAAAAGTCTCACTTTATTTTGATTTCAAAAAAAAATCGCCCCCCTAACGTATAACACTTTAGGGGACGATTTTATATCCGCTTCTTTTTAAAGAGCCCAAACATGATTTTAACGATTATCCTTTAAAAAGTCAATAGGTGACATCAGAAGAATTAAAATTCTCTGCGCTCTTCATCTTCCACGACTACTTCCTCCAGCAAGTCTTCGCCTAAGAGTTCTTCATCTTCGTCTTCTAGTAAATCCTCATCATCTTCATCTAGTAAATCTTCGTCTTCTTCATCTTCTTCATCTAAAAGATCTTCATCCAATAAATCTTCGTCTAGTAAATCTTCGTCTTCTTCATCTAATAAATCTTCCTCAAAGTCCTCTTCCACTTTTGCAGCTTTCTTACTACGTTTCTTTTTCGGTTTTGTAGGCATAATCACTTCTTCATCAATTTGTTCATAAGGATACCAACCACGTAACCCCCAGCCAGCTTCCCCTAAATAAATAAAGCGTCCATCAATATTTAAATCTGTATAAAACTGCGATAATCTTTCATGTAACTCCCCTTCAGACATCTCAAGGGTTTCTTGAATTTCTTTTACTAATTCTGAAAAAACAACTGCTTGGCCTCCCTCAGTCATAATCATATGAGCTAATTCAATCATTGATAGTTCTTTTACCGATTCCACTTTCACAGTGAGCACTTCCTTCCAAAAAAATAAATATGCTATGCAGCATCCATTATTATTAAAATATCCATCTTCCATTATAAACAAAAAAGCAGGGAATATGCCACAATAAAAGCGATTTTTTTCAACTGAGGTTACCAAAAATGTTCTCGCCCTTCTCCGTTGTCTGTGAGATGGGGCGTTTTTTGCCCCCATCTCACAGACAACAAGACCGCAGCAATAGCTCTGATACGTCTAATGTTTGAACGGTATCTTCTACTTCTTTCGCTTTTGTTCCGTCACTTAACATAGTTAAGCAATACGGGCATCCTGAGCTGATGATTGTCGGCTTAACTGCCAATGCTTGTTCAGTTCTAGTAACATTGATGCGGTTACCTGTGGTTTCTTCCATCCACATTAAACCACCACCAGCTCCGCAACACATTCCGTTTTCACGGTTTCTTTCCATTTCTACAAGAGTGACCCCTGGAATGCTTCGTAAAATATATCGTGGCGGTTCATATACCTCGTTATATCTTCCTAAATAACATGAATCATGAAAAGTAATTGTTTCTTGTACAGGATGGATTGGCTTTAACTTTCCTGTTTTAATTAATTGAGCCAACACCTCCGTATGATGATAAACTTCTGCCTGCAAGCCAAAATCAGGATATTCATTTTTAAATGTGTTGTATGCATGAGGATCAATCGTCACGATTTTTTTGATACCTGCTTTTTCAAACTCTTGAATATTGCTGGCAGCTAATTCCTGAAATAAAAATTCATTGCCGAGACGACGGGCAGTATCTCCAGAATTTTTCTCTTTATTTCCTAAAATAGCAAAAGACACTCCCGCTTCACGTAATAGTCTGGCAAATGTCAAAGCAATTTTTTGACTGCGATTATCATAGGAGCCCATGGAACCAACCCAGAAAAGGTACTCAAATTCTTCGCCTCTTTTCTGCATTTCCTTCACTGTTGGAATAACAACTTCCTCTTGATTGTTTCTCCAGTTTTCTTTTTCTTTTCTATTAATTCCCCAAGGGTTTCCCTGTCGCTCAATGTTTGTCATCGCTCGTTGTGCATCAGCATCCATTTTCCCTTCTGTTAAAACAAGATAGCGGCGCAAGTCAATAATTTTATCAACATGCTCATTCATCACAGGGCATTGGTCTTCGCAATTCCGGCAAGTTGTACATGCCCAGATTTCTTCCTCTGTCATGACTTCTCCTATTAAACGAGGCAACGATACAGTGGCGGTAGCTTCTTCCATCCCTGCTCCAGCCATTGCTAACTGGTTTCCTCTTGTATTCCCAAAGACAAACCCTGGTACCCATGGAGTTCTTGAAGTAACGACTGCACCTGTATCTGTCAGATGGTCTCTGAGCTTTACAATCAAGTCCATTGGAGACAGCATTTTCCCTGTCCCTGTTGCTGGGCACACATTGGTACAGCGCCCACATTCGACGCAGGCATATAAATCTAACAACTGGGTTTGGGTAAAGTCTTGGATACTCCCCACACCGAACGTTTCTTTTGTTTCATCTTCAAAATCAATTTTTTCTAATTTTCCAGGATTGCCAAGGCGGGTAAAAAAAACATTGAGTGGCCCTGCGATTAAATGGGCGTGCTTTGATTGAGGTACATAAACAAGGAAGGTAAGTAAAATCAGCAGATGAAGCCACCAGGATAGATAAAATAAGGTAATTGCGGTAGGTTTATTAATCCACTGAAACAAAAAAGCGATACTCGTAGCAATTGGCTCTGTTAGTCCCCCATCCTCGCCATGCCAAAGCAGGGACATACCATTCCCGAATAAAACAGAAAGCATCAATCCTCCAATAAAAATTAATACTAACCCAGATTTAAAGTTCCGCTTCAAGCGAACTAGCTTTTCAATATAGCGACGGTAAAAGGCCCAAACAACCGCTACTAAAATAAGGAGTGTTACTAGCTCTTGAAAAAAAGTGAATCCACTATAAAATGGTCCTAACGGCAAATGCCCACCAATTTGTAATCCCTTCCAAATAAAATCAACCGCTCCTAGTTGAACAAGAAGAAATCCATAAAAAAACAATACGTGCATGATGCCACTTTTCTTATCTTTGAGTAATTTCTTCTGTCCAAAGACGTTCGTCCAAATTTTCTCAAAGCGTTCTTTGTATTTTTTATCAAATTCTACTTTTTTTCCTAGCCTGATATACGCCATTCTTGTCTGCACCAGATAAACAAACAGCCAAATTGCATAACCTGTCACCCCAATAAACAGAAGCCAATTCAAGACAAGTAACCCACTCACCTTTTACCCCCCTCATTATTTTCCTGTTTTTTCCATTTTTAACTTATCTCCATTATATAATGGATGGATGTTCAGTCAATTATTTAACTCTAAAGAAAGAACTCTTGATAATGCGTTTACAATCCTCTGTTCAACACCTATAATATACTTAAGCTTACTGAAGAGATCAGTAGGCGCACTATAAGGAGGCTCATTTACAAAATGAAAAATACAACAGTTATTTTCGACATGGACGGCGTCATAATCGATACCGAACCAATACATATAGATTTAAGCATGGAGATGTATAGACAACTACAGATTGATGTTCCTCTAGAAACCCATTATAAATTTATCGGTGGCTCTATCAGCCGAAAATGGCAAATTTTAAAAGAAACATACAATATTCCTCTTACCTTTTCTGAGTTTAAAAATCTGCAACAAGAAGTATTCGCGACGCATAAAATAGATTACAAAAAAATTATGTGTGATGGTGTCATTCCTCTTTTAGTTGCTTTACATAACGAGCAAGTCAACATTGGATTAGCATCATCTTCTAGCTACGATAAAATTACTCAAGTATTATCAGAATGTGAAATCGGAAAATATTTCAACTCTATTGTTAGTGGTCAGGATCTTAAGGAAAGTAAACCGAATCCAGAAATTTTTCTTCTCTCAGCAAGTAAATTAGGAGCCCGCCCTGAAAACTGTGTAGTAATTGAGGATTCCTTAAATGGTATTACCGCAGCTAAAAGAGCTAACATGAGCGTTATTGCCGTAAAACACAAAACAATTCCTAT
>DAIDKD010000055.1:3769-13974 GCA_027451065.1 Bacillaceae bacterium
GATAGGATTGTTCACTCCTTAACTGAAGTTAAATTAGGAATGTTGTAGTCAAGTCAAATTGAAAAACTGCAAAAAAGGTCGCAAAAACAGAAGATTTGCAGTTCGTCAAATCAGAAAAAGGATTCTGTTTTCTGTAGAAAACAACGCCCAGAACACTCATCACTGAAGTAACGAGTGTTCTGGGCGTTTTCATATAAATGAACCATCATCTTCCCCTTCAATATAAGATGCTTTTCTCTCTATTCTCTAGATAAAAAGTAACAGTACCGGAATTGTTACCAAAGATAATATGGTTGTGAGAGAAAATATTTCTGCTGCATATAAATAATCTTTCTCATATCGATATGCAAACATAATAACACTTGCTGCGACTGGACAAGCGACTGCAACAATAGATGTTGCCACCAAAACATCTGCAACATCAAAAAAAGAAAATATGAAGAGTATGATACCAGGAATAAGAATTAACCTCATGAAACACACTTTATAAATCCGTACATCTTTTAATATCTTTCCAATTTTCGACTGCGAAATAGATACCCCGGCTACAATCATAGCCAACGGTGTGTTCATCCCCCCTACCATTTGTAAAGGTTGTTCAATAAACCAAGGAATCTCAATACCTAAAATAAAGATAATGAACCCTGAAAAGACTGCTATGATTGGTGGGGAACCGAATGTCTTTTTTACAGACTCGAGACTCCTTTTCCCACTCATTACCATCACACCGTGAGTCCATACCAATAAATTAAACATAGTAAGATAGGCAGTTAAATAAAATACTCCTTCCGA
The DNA here is from genome assembly GCA_027451065.1 of Bacillaceae bacterium. GTDB lineage: Bacteria > Bacillota > Bacilli > Bacillales > Bacillaceae_G > DAIDKD01. Next base: position 4,562 of record DAIDKD010000055.1, read on the forward strand.
TTGAAATATTCCGTACACAAGGGGAATTCCAATAAAGCCACTATTTGAATACACACTGGCGAATTTCTCAACTGCAAAGTCTTGTCCGTCTTTCTTTCGATACACAAGATGAGTGATGGTTATGCTGATACCAAAAGAAATAACAGCTAGTACCAAGGAAATCAACAAACCTTGTAATAATTCCTCTTCAAACGGACGATGATAGGACAAAAAGATAACAAGAGGTCCTACCAATAGCAAAACAAAACTAGAAAGCTTTTTATTAGCCTCCTCATCAATTAATTTTGTTTTCGCACAGATAATACCGATGGTCATGATGACTAACATGACTAAAATTTGTCTTAAAGAGATCAAAGCTAAATCCATTTCTACTTCCTTTCCTCACTGTATCATCTACAGATCATTTTCGTTCCTCGTGTTCAAAAATAACGTTTCTTATATCTATATATTAATATACTTATATAGTAGTATAGTACATCAGATGTGATTTTTATTCCATATAATGAAGCAACCTAGACTGCAAGAAACGGAACGATGTCTTCTATTTCTTACAACTCTACGATTACTTTGCTACTTCTCAAGTACTTAAGGATTTTTCTTCTTTTGTGCTAGCTTTATTCAACAGACCACCTACTACTGCAGCTACGACTTGCTGAAAAAGAATACCTGTAACGACAGGTACTGCTGCTTGACTAGGAAAATAAGATACGGCAATGACTATACCTGTGCTAATATTTCTCATTCCTCCAGAGTAGAGAATGGAGACAGCTTCCCCCCGCTTCATTTTTGAAAGCTTGGAAAGGAACCAAGAAAATACATATCCAGATACAGCGAGAAGAAAAACAACAGCCATAATCAGGATTAGCTTAATGTCAATTGTTTCAAAATACGGAGCGATTACTCCTCCGTTAATAATCACAACAGTAATCAGACCAATTTGAGAAATCGGTGCTAATTTAGGCCCCCAGACTTTAGGAATCTCTCCCTTACTGAATTCATTCACTGCCATCCCTAGTAAAGAAGGAATCACAATCATATTAATAAGCCCCATCATCATGCCGGTAGCATTCATCTCGATATTGGCTCCTACCAATAAAGATAAGCTATAAGGCATAACGAAAGGAGCTAGAAGTGTATCAATGAGGATAATACTCAAAGACAATGAGATGTTCCCTTTATACATAGCCGCCCAGACAGCACTGTTAATACCAGTTGGAAGAACAGCAAACAATATCAATCCTATGATTGTATACGTATCATTGCGAAAAGTAATGTTCCCGACAATCATAGCCCATATAGGCATCAAAATTCGCAAAACGAACATTACTAGGAAAATAGGTAGTGGATTTGTCATTGTATTTTTAAAAGATCTAGCGCTCATTTTTAAACTACCGATAAAAGTAACTATTCCAAAAATCCACGGCACTACAAAGCTATAAGAGCTAACCCTCTCCCCTAGTATTATTCCACAAATTACTCCTATCGGTACGAGGAAAGGAAATGCCTTATTTAGTATTGCATGAACTATTTTCAAGTGATTCACCTACTATTTTGTTATTTCTTATTCATATTCCTTTCTTTGTATTTTTAAATGATAACAGAAAAAAGAAAGGGTAACGCGATAAAACCACCTTACCGGTCTCATCATCCTTTCTCCCCAATTCCTTTACATGAGATACGATAATAATTCCTTTTTCATTATATCACAAGTTCCATCAAAATTTTCTGTGATCACACGATTGGCTTCTTCTAAGCTTGATTTTTCAAGAACATTGGTAGCTACGCCAATTGCTTCGCCACCACCAGTCACTACAGCAACTTTCCATTTTAAGTCTATTTAAAATGGAATTTTTCCCATATGAAGTATCCACCTACTTTATACCCAAAATTAGTCTTGCATACAAGTTAAAAATTGTTTATTCACTCCACTTTTTTATTATCAACATTAAACCTGAATAAATCAATAGTTTTTTGAAAAAAACCATTGATTTATTTCTACAAAGATTTTATTATACTTGTATACATCAACAACAAAAATTGATGATATTTATATTCTTATACCGATGTATGCAAGTTTACTTCCTGTTATTTTGTATAAATTACCTTTTTCTTTTAAAATAATAGGAAATGCACAAAAAGGATGATAATAATGAATTTACTAGAACGTCTACCTGTCGAATCGAATCGAACTTATGCTTACCGTATCCTAAAAACAAATATCATGAATCTCACCCTACTTCCTGGAACTGGTATTAGCGAAACTGAACTAAGCAAACTTTTGCAGTTAAGTAGAACCCCAATCCGCGAAGCGCTTATTCTATTGGAGAAAGAAAGGCTCATCGATGTATTGCCAAAGCGTAAAAGTCGCGTCGCTCTCATTCATTTACAATTAGTGTATGATGCTATTTTTGTTCGTGAAGTAATAGAAAAGGAAATCATTCATGAAGCCTGTGAGAAATTAAGCCCCAATACACTAGTACAATTGGAAAATAATCTAGAAATTCAAAAAACGATGGTTTTCCAAGGTGAAAACTATTCAAGTTTCCATAACTTAGATAATTTATTCCACTCTAGTATTTATGAAGGGATTCAAAAAAAGAATATTTGGAATACGGTAGAAGATATGAGTACCCACTACAACCGTTTACGTCAATTAGATGCCGTAAAGAATTTTTCTTTACAAGCTATTGTAACGCAACATGAAGAGCTAATTGATATCATCAAAAACAAAAATCATGACGCTGTAGATGAATTTGTAAGTGCTCACCTACGAAATATCTTTCATAAATTAGACGATGTACAGGAAGAATTCGGGGAATACATTGTAGATTAATATTACTTTAGGAGGAAATTACATGAAAATGAGTTTTCGCTGGTATGGTGAATCTGATGAAATTTCATTAGAATATATTCGCCAAATACCAGGAATGGAAGGTATTGTAACTGCTATCTATGATATCCCAGTCGGAGAAGTTTGGCCCCTGGAAAAAATCGAGTCTCTAAAAAACACAGTTGAAAAAGCTGGATTAGAAATTTCTGTCATAGAAAGTGTTCCAGTACACGAGGATATTAAATTAGGAAAAGAAACGAGAGATTGTTTCATTGCGAATTACCAAGAAACTATCCGCAACATTGGTAAAGCTAACATTCCTGTCGTATGCTATAATTTCATGCCTATCTTTGACTGGACACGCACAGATTTAGCACATCCGTTAGAAGACGGTTCAACTACATTGATTTATGATGAGAAAATTCTTGAGAAAATGGATCCTCTTACTGGTGAATTAAGTCTTCCTGGTTGGGATTCTAGTTACACAAAAGATGACTTAGCCAGTTTGTTCGCTGATTATAATAACATCACGAAAGAAGATTTGTGGGACAATCTAACTTACTTTTTACAAAAAGTGATTCCAGTTGCTAAAGAGTCTGATGTGAAAATGGCTATTCACCCAGACGATCCACCGTGGGATATCTTTGGACTACCAAGAATCATTACAAATCAAGAAAGCCTTGAACGAGTATGTCAAATCTATGACAGCCCATACAATGGCTTAACAATGTGCTCAGGCTCTCTTGGCGCTTCTAGAGATAATGATTTCCCTGCCATGCTTGATCACTTTTTAGCAAAAGACCGCGTGAATTTCATCCATGCTCGTAACGTAAAGCTAGTTGGCAAAAAATCCTTTGAAGAAGCAGCACATCTATCATCAAAAGGCTCTATTGACATGAAAGCTGCCGTTGAGGCTATGGCAAAGCATAACTTCAAAGGAGCAGTCAGACCAGACCATGGTAGAAATATTTGGGGCGAAAAAGGTCGCCCTGGTTACGGGTTATATGATAGAGCATTAGGTGCCACATATTTGTTAGGATTATGGGAAGCATTGAAGAAAGACTAATACGTAAAAATAGGTGGAGGTTGCTATAAATGACCTACCCTGCGTACATAAAGAAGGCTCTGTCGTTATACGTCAGTAGCCTTTTTTCAACAAATCACTCCAACTCTTTTTCTCTTCCATCCAATATATATCGTCTGTTTGATAATATTCTCTCGTTTCGATTTGTGAGCGTACTGATTCAACTGTTCGATGATAATTTCCATCTGCTTTTCATCTTGCCCGTCTGTAAAAACCATGTTATATTTCTTATACAGAAATACATTTTAGTATTCAAAAATATATTTTAATTATATTTGAAACTGGAAATGCACTCAAGAGTTATCAATATATAAATTTACCAACAGCTACTTCAAGAGAAAGGAATGAGTATAAATGGGGGAAAAAAAACAGCACTACGGAACTGTTCTATTAAAAGCTGATAAAATTTTATCTTATTTGTCAAGCTGCGAAAATGCCCAACCGCTTCATACCATTGCGAAGGAGACAAACCTAACTAATTCAACAGCCTTGAAGATATTAGATACACTTGCTTTCATCGGCTATGTTCGCAAAGATAATGAGTCAAAGAAATTTATCCTTGGCCCTTCCATTATTAAATATGCTAATAAATCCATTCACCAATTAGATATCAAACAAATTTCCCAACCACATTTAGAGAAACTACAAGAAGAAACTACCGAAACCGTTCACCTCGGCATCAAGAATAACTCAAACATCGTGTATATTTCAAAAATTGAAAGTAAAAACCCTGTTTCTCTATATTCGCAAGTAGGGAAAAATATTCCTATGTACTGTTCTGCAATGGGGAAAGCGATTTTAGCCGATGGTTCAGATGAAGAGTTAGAACAATATTTACATGAAAATAAATTACTAAGACGTACAGAAACAACCATTACAACAAAATCCGCTTTTCTAAAAGAAATTGTTAATATTCGTCGACAAGGGTATGCTTATGATAACAGCGAATATGAAGATGACATATTCTGTATCGGAACTTCTATTACGTTAAATGGCGAGAATTACGGTGCGATAAGCGTCAGTATTCCGAAGTACCGATTAACAGACGCCCTTCACGAAAAAGTGATTCATGATTTAAAACAATGTAAAAAAGATATCTTGTACGATATTCAATCATTTTCCTAAAGACAGCTAAACTCGTGTGAATTGCCCAGCATTTAATGATATTTCACACTTGTCAAAGATAGCCTGCAGATTGATATTTTTTACCATACATTAACGGACAGTAAGTCCCCCACCTCAAGATTCTATGAAATCAAAAGAAGATAGGTGGGGAATGACAGCTTCTACTGATAAAATTTCTGTATTATCTAGCTATTTTCCCTGAGCCGTTTTCAATGAATTTATTGATTTCTGTTACAGAGAATACGTTGCAATCTCCATGAACGGTATGCTTCAAGGCAGAGGCTGCCGTTGCAAATGTAATGGTTTCTTGTGGTGGTAAATCTTCTAAAATACCATATAGCACTCCTGATGCAAAGGCATCTCCGCCTCCAACACGGTCTACAATTGGGTTAATATGGTGCTCTTTAGATTGATATAGTTCCCCATCCACAAATAAATTTCCTATTAATACATTACTAGAAGCCGAGTGTACAGTACGGAAGGTCGAACTCATGTATTCAATATTCGGATACATCTCTTTTATTTTATCATAGTAATATGTGAGTTTCTCTGCTCCGCTAAGTCCTTCAGGTGCCTGCTCAATTCCAAGTAGGTAGCGAGCATCCAACTCTCCGCAAGAACAGATGTCGATGTATGGTAATAGTGGCTTGATTGCTTCAGATGCTTCTTTTTGCGTCCATAGTGTCGCACGGTAATTAAAATCAAAACTTGTTTTAACCCCAAGCTCCTTTGCTTTCTGAACAGCCGATAAGGCCACCTCTCTTAATGGCGCCGATAATGCTAAGGTAATTCCTGAAACATGGAATAACAATGCGTCACGAAAAATTTCTTCAAAATCTAACTCTCCTGCTTCTAATTGAGAAAAACTAGAGTACTTTCTGTCATATGTAACTTGAGCACTTCTTTCCCCTACACCTGACTCCAAATAGTACGTTCCTAATCTTCCCCCACCTTTTAACAAGTAGGTTGTGTGAACACCTTGAGATTTTAGGTGGCGCTCAACTCCAGTACCTAATGGATTGTTAGGAACTTTACTTACAAAATATGCATCATAACCAAAGTGAGCAAGGGAAACTGCAACATTCGCTTCCCCACCACCATAATGCATTTGCAAAGTATTTGTTTGCGAAAGTCTTTGTCCAATATCTGTGGAGAGTCGAAGCATGATTTCTCCGAGTGTAACAATCTTTTTCATCATTACATCCCTCTTGCTTCTTTTACTTTTTTAACATATTGCTTAGCATAAGCTGTTACTTGTTCATAATCACCTGTTTTTGCTGGAGCAACTAAATTCCCACCTACACCTACAGCAACGCAACCATTTTTGATCCATTGATCAATATTATCTAAACTTACTCCGCCAGTAGGCATAATATTCACTTGAGGTAACGGAACTTTTACTGCTTTGACAAAATCAGGACCAAAAGCACTCCCCGGGAATAGCTTCACAATATCAGATCCAAATTCTAATGCCTTTTTCATTTCAGTAATTGTCATACATCCTGGCATATAAGGCACTTGGTATAAATTACATAATTTTGCAGTTTCTTCATCAAAACATGGACTTACAACAAAATCCGCCCCAGCTAAAATAGCAATTCGAGCTGTTGCAGCATCAAGAACTGTTCCTGCACCAATTACTACGTCTTCACTATCCTTGTATACTTCTGTAAGCTCTTTGATTACCTTATCTGCATCTTTCACTGTAAAAGTAACTTCAATCCCTTTAATACCACCTTTAACACATGCTTCAGAGGTACGAATCGCCTCTTCTGTAGAATCTGCCCTTACAACTGCAACTACTCCACATTCGGTTACTTTTTTTAAGATATTTAATTTTTTCATCTTGTTCCTCCGTAAAATTCGTATTATATTTCTTATTTGGAAATTATATTTATTATCTAGAAATATACTTAAAATTATATATGAATCTGGAAACGAATTCAATAGATGGTCAATTAAATTATCGAAAACCTGGTTCCGACTGGATAAAATGGATAAAAAAACAGATGAGCAAAGTAGCCACTACCAACCACTTTGCTCATCTAGATATTCTAATTGCTCCCCCTACATCTTCTCCGGAGCAGAAACACCAATCAAACTCAATGCATTTCGCAGTGTCGTTTGAACAGACTTCATTAACTGGTAACGAGCTTTTGATTTCTCCATATTCTCTGGGTCCAATACTTTTTCTGCATTGTAGAAACTATGCAAGGCAGAAGACAATTCATATACATAATTTGTGATACGATGTGGCAGGCGCTTCTGAGCCGCTTCCGCTACTACTGCTGGGAAATCTCCCATTTTTTTCAATAGGTCATACTCTTTTTCAGAAGTAATTAATTTATAGTTCACTTCTCCATCAGCTGCTAGTCCTAACTCCTCACCTTGTCGTAAGATGCTGCAAATACGAGCATGAGCATATTGTGCGTAGAATACTGGGTTTTCATTTGATTTGGAAATTGCTAAGTCCATATCAAAGTCTAAATGAGAATCACCGCTTCGCATAGCGAAGAAATAGCGCATTGCATCAATTCCAACTTCCTCCATTAACTCCCGTAAAGTAACTGCTTTTCCTGTCCGTTTACTCATCTTCATTTTCTCGCCATTTTGATACAGTTGCACCATTTGAATGATTTCTACTTCCAAGGTATCACGGTCATGACCAAGAGCCTGAATTGCTGCCTTCATACGCGGAATATAACCATGGTGGTCTGCGCCCCAAATATCAATTAATTTCCCAAAGCCACGTTCAATTTTATCACGATGATAAGCGATATCTGGTGTTAAATATGTGTATGAACCATCTTGCTTGATTAAGACACGATCTTTATCGTCACCGTATTTTGTCGAAGCAAACCATGTTGCGCCGTCTTTTTCATAAATTTCATCGCGGGCTTTCAAATCAGCCAATGCTTCTTTTACTTTCCCTGTTTCATATAAGGAAGTTTCTGAATACCACACATCAAAGCTTACTCTAAATTCCTCAAGGTCTTTTTTCAGTTTTTCCAATTCGTATTTTAAGCCATATTCACGGAAAAATTGTAGACGCTCTGTTTCATCACCTGATACGTAACTGTCTCCAAATTCTTCGGCAAGTCTTTTCCCAATCCCAATAATATCCGCTCCATGATAACCATCTTCTGGAAGTTCTTTCTCTATTCCTAAAGCTTGCAGATAGCGGGCCTCAACTGACAAAGCAAGGTTGTTGATCTGGTTCCCTGCATCGTTAATATAGTATTCACGTCCAACATCGTAGCCTGCTTTTTCTAAAATATTACATAAAGATGCTCCGATTGCTGCACCACGGGCATGACCTAAGTGAAGGTCTCCAGTTGGATTCGCAGAAACAAACTCGACTTGGATTTTCTCTTGATTGCCGATATTGCTCTCTCCATATGATGTACCTGCATTGATAATAGCAGGAATTAAATCTGTTAGATAGCTGTTATCCATGTAAAAATTAATAAATCCTGGTCCAGCGATTTCGATTTTTTCTACACCAGCTTTTGTTTTATCAATATGGTTCACCATTTCCTCAGCAATCTGACGTGGCGCTTTTTTAGCAACACGCGCTAACTGCATTGCCATATTTGTCGCATAGTCACCATGGCTTTTATCCTTTGGTAATTCTAATACTACTTGAGGTATTTCTTCTTCTGTTGCCAGACTAGCTTTGATTACTGCTGATTTGATTTCTTCTTTTAATGCATCTTTGATTTGCTCTAAGCTATTCATTGTTTCTCTCCTTTTTGGTAAAATCCTATTTCCTTCACAAGCTAGACGAGCCGCTTCCGCTTTCCTTTATCAAAACTGTAATAGCGTATCTTCCTGCGTCATGTCCTTGTACTCGTAAAGAGTATGTGAGGGACAACTTTCCTTTCCTCTTTACTTCTGACCATTGGAATGCTAGATTGTCCGTCTTTGTTTCCATTGTCATCGGGCCAAGCTGACTTTTATATACCCCTTCTGTACGTTGCCCTTGCTGATATACATGGTTCATAGATACGAGACCCGAACGGATAATCCGAACCTCTGACTCTTTTATTTTCATTACCACGTTTACGTTTCCTTCATCATGGAGCTCTGTAAAGGTAATATATTTACTTTTATTCTTCTCATAGTATAGACCATTTGTCTCGAATGCAACAGTCTCTTTCCTACTTCCATCCTTAATATCTGTGACGAATTTTATTGTTACTTCTTTTTTACTCATAGACCCTCCATGGTTGCTTACCCTTTGCTCTATTATACAACAAAATTCCCCTTGTATGAAAACCTATCTTTTTTTACATACTAGTAATATTTAAAGATGGGGGTACTGTGATGAATACATTACAATGGAAATATATACGTGCCGGGGTATTTATCAGC
>DAIDKD010000056.1:0-13584 GCA_027451065.1 Bacillaceae bacterium
CTGAAATCCATCCATCCTAAAAAAGTTGCTTCTGGAACTTGCATTTTCACAGACGGGATATTTTGTTGAAGATATGTGGAAATATATCTAGCATTCTCTTGTAAATAATGAAGTAATTGTTCGAGCCATTCTTCACCATCTTCATAAGCGGCAGTAAGGGCCTCTACTCCAAATAGATTGATGTTTCCTGCACCTGATCGTTCGATTGTAGATTGGAATTTTTTTAACAAAATTTGGTTTTCTGAGTACGCAATAGATGTGAACAATCCTGCGATGTTGAAAGTTTTGCTACCTGAAATAAAAGTAATGCATTGATCAGACACTTCTTTTGAGATAGAAAACATCGGAATATGTTTTTTCCCGTAAATTAAATCTGCATGTATTTCATCTGACACGATAAGAATCTGGTGTCGTAAGCATATGTCGGCTAATTTCTGCAACTCTTCCCTTGACCATGCCCTTCCCGATGGATTATGAGGATTACATAGTAAAAGTAATTTTGTTTTCTCTGTAATGATACTTTCTAACTGCTCAAAATCAAACGTATAGTGACCATCCCTTTCAATCAAAGGATTTTCTATCAATTGTCTGTTTTTATCTGCAACTGCCCGAAAAAACGGTGGATAGACAGGTGGTTGGATAATCACTTCATCTCCTTCTTGTGTAAATGCCTCTACCGCAAAAAATAATCCAAATACAATCCCAGGAATCGTCATCATCCAGTCCGTATGTATCGTTGCATCATAACGTTTCTTCACCCAATGCTTTGCTGCCTCATATAATCTATCTGTTATACCGTTGTAGCCGTATACAGGGTGTTCAGCCCTTTTTTGAATAGCCTCTATCACACAAGGTGGTGCAGAAAAATCCATATCCGCTACCCATAGTGGTAGTGCATCTGTTGTCCCAATTTTTTCTTGTTGGTAGTCCCACTTCACACTATTTGTACCTTTTCTACTCACTTCTGTATCAAAATAAAAATCCATTGCCGACTCCCCCTCTTTGAGAAAATATTCGTTCTCCCTTTATTGTAAATCTTCAGAAAAAAAATTTCTATGTAAATTTCTTAAAATATTTATTGTCCCTTCATCGCATGAGATAAATCCCCTTAATAAAACTTATCAAAAATTGTGGTCGGATTGTTATTAAATCCAGATCCTGCTTATTTACAGGAAATTTAGTAAACAATATATTGTATTTAATAATAATCTTTATTATAATAAAAATAGACTCACATCATAATAATAGAAAGATAGGTGAAAAGTATGGATAAAAAATATTTGACAACAGCACAAGGAACACCAGTTTCTGATAACCAAAACTCTTTAACAGCAGGTGAACATGGCCCTGTCTTAATTCAAGATGTCCATTTATTGGAAAAACTTGCACATTTCAATCGTGAGCGTGTCCCAGAGCGTGTCGTTCATGCGAAAGGTGCAGGCGCACATGGAGTTTTCCGTGTTACACAAGATGTTAGCAAATATACAAAAGCAGACTTCCTAAATGGTGTCGGCAAAGAAACACCTGTATTCCTTCGATTCTCAACAGTAGCTGGTGAGCTTGGTTCTTCTGATACCGTTCGCGACCCACGTGGTTTTGCGGTGAAATTCTATACGCAAGAAGGAAACTATGACCTTGTTGGAAACAACACACCGATTTTCTTTATTCGTGATGCAATTAAATTTCCAGATTTCATACATACACAAAAGCGCAACCCAATAAACGGATTGAAAAACCCTAATGCTGTTTGGGACTTCTGGGGCTTATCTCCTGAAGCGACTCATCAAGTAACCATTTTAATGTCTGACAGAGGGATTCCAGCAACATTTCGACATATGCATGGATACGGATCCCATACTTTCAAATGGGTGAACGATAAAGGTGAAGCAATTTGGGTAAAATATCATTTCCGTACAAATCAAGGGGTGAAAAACTTAGCACCAGACGTAGCTGCAAAAGTTGCTGGAGAAAATCCAGATTATCATACAGAAGATTTATATAATGCTATCGAAAATGGAGATTTCCCGTCATGGACACTGCACGTTCAGCTCATTCCTTATGAAGTTGGATTAGAGCGTCCAAATGAATTATTTGACGTAACAAAAACCATGTCACAAAAAGAGTTTCCTCTTCATGAAGTAGGAGTATTGGAATTGAACCGTAATCCAGAAAACTTCTTCGCAGAGACAGAACAAATTGCTTTCTCACCAGGGAACTTAGTACCAGGTATTGAGGTTTCTCCAGATAAATTATTACAAGGCCGTTTGTTTGCATATGGAGATGCACACCGTCATCGTATCGGAGCGAATCATGCACAGTTGCCAATTAATTCACATAAAGCTCCAGTGCATAATCATCAACGTGATGGACAAATGACATTTAAAAACAGTCCTGGCCATGTAAACTACGAACCGAATAGCTATGATGGAACGAAGGAAGCGAAGCAACATGAGCCTCATGAAATGGCAGTTCATGGTAATATAGGTCACTATTCATATGATGATGATTTTTATTCACAAGCTGGCATTCTATACAACATCTTCTCAGAAGAAGAAAAGAAACGTACAGTGGATAACATTGTGGGAGGGCTAAAGGCTGTAGATAACGAAGAAATCGTGATTCGTGCTGTCAACAACTTCTACCGTGCAGATGAGGACTATGGGACACGTATTGCCAAATGTCTAGGTATATCCGTAGATGTTCTATCTAAAGTATAAGCCATCCAATTGTATAGATGAAAATGACGAAATCTAATAGCCTATTATTCTGTTAGACTACTTATGTAAAAATAACTCAAACATTCCCTCAGCAAAGGAAAATACTTCCTTTTGGAAAAGCTGAGGGATTTTTTTACAAATAGACCACTTATATTTTCTATACTAAATACATAAAAGGAGAGAGTAGGCATGAAGTCACCTAAGAATGAAAAGAAAATACGTAATGGTGTTTATAATGTTTTGGGCATTATCTGTGTAATTATGGGAATTATCGGCGTTTTTCTCCCAATTTGGCCTACAACGGTATTTGCTATTGCAGCATCCATTCTTTTTTCAAAAGCCAATCCAAGACTGTACAACTGGCTCCTTAAAAGTCGCCTCTTAGGACCATATTTGGATAATTACCACAATAAAAGAGGAATCACGATGGCATATAAAATAAGGACTTGTATCATTTTGTGGGCAGGTCTTCTCTTCTCCATGACCTTCATCGAACCATTGTGGTTGTATTTTCTTCTAACAGCTATTGGAGTTGCTGTCAGTATTCATGTTCTTGTCATCAAAACGAGGGAGCCTAAAGAAAATGAAATAACTACTCTTTACAACATCAATACTTGCATCTATTTATGGGTGTGGCTTGGATTAGCTGTGTTTTTGACAGAAGGACTTTGGCAATATCTCCTCCTAATTATTGGTGGAACACTGACTGCTATTGTTCTTGTATGTACTACTAAGTTCAAAGAGAAAAAAGTCACCTCAAAGAAATCCCTTGCTAGAAATTCTTAAAAGTTAATAATACATACTTCCGAAAAAAGTACACAAGTAGATAAAATTAGAAATCCTAATTCTATCTACTCGTGCACTCTTCTTTGCTACCTTATCTCTGTTTGAATTGTCCCGGTTTCATGATTGTTTCCACTATAGAACCTTAATAAATTACCATAAATGATACTGTCTGAATAGTGAAGTTCCTGTTCCACTCTGTTTAGCAATCTCTCAGCATCCTCTGGCGGCTCAATCTCTTCCCTTGTATCTTTGTCAAAGAATGTACCACCTCTATAAATGTACGAATCTGTTACGAAAGAACCATCACGGAAAATAACAAGATTCGGATGATTTGTTCCAAACATATCATTACCAAACCCTATTCCATCTGGTGCATCTACTCCTAATAAAGAAAGGATTGTCGGTTTAATATCAACTTGCCCTGATACTGTTGAAATTGTTTCACCCTCTGTTTGCCCAGGAAGATGTACAATAAACGGGACTCTTTGCAGTTCAATATGGTCAGCAGCGGTAATTTCATCTTTCCCTAAAAACTGCGCCATCGGTCGATAACGATTTTCCGATTGACCATAATGATCTCCATACATGACTATAACCGTATTTTCATACAATCCAGATTCCTTTAAGTTTTCTACAAACACTCTCAACGCTTCATCTAAATAACGGGCTGTCTGGAAATAACGGTCAAATGTTCCGTCGCCTGAATCATATGGACCAATCAATGTATGAGCTTCGTCGATTTCATAAGGAAAATGATTGGTTAACGTTAATAATTTTGCATAAAAAGGCTGCTGCAATGTATCTAATATATCAATGGATTGTTCCATGAAAGTAACATCATTCATTCCCCATCCTATAGAGTTTTCATCTGTGATTTCGAAGGAATTTTCAGTAAAGAAACTGTCAAATCCAAAAGATGAATAAACGACATTACGATTCCAGAAACTTGCATTGTTCGCATGAAGTACCGTTGAGTAATAGCCTTCATCTCTTAACAATTCTGGTATTGTCACAAATTCATTGGTCGCATGCGTAAAAAACACAGCACCACGACTTAATGGATATAAGGAAGTTTCTGTAATAAACTCAGAATCTGATGTTTTCCCTTGAGCAGTTTGGTGATAGAAGTTCTCAAAGTAGTAACTTCTTTGTATGAACTCATTTAAAAACGGTGTTACTTCTTCCCCGTTTATTTCAGCACCAATTAAAAACGATTGGAATGACTCCAAAGTAATCATCACTACGTTTTTTCCGCTCATAGAACCTGCCAATGGACTGTCAGATATGACACGATTTGAACGAATGAAGTTTTGAACTTCTGTTAATTGGTCTCCGCTAGCAAGTGCTCTCTGGGTTGACGTTTTCCCCGATTGAAATGCATCATATCCTTGATAAAAGAATAATCCCATATATCTCACTAAATATTCTCTGTCAAATGAACGAGTTAATAATTGAGGTCGGTCCGCTTGGGCTAAACCTAAGTTAAGCGTAAAAATAGCTGCTGTTAGTAAAAAATAGAAGCCTTTTATCAACCCGTTAATTTTCTCTGTACTTGAAAATTTAGGATATTTTTTCATTAAGAATACCAGAATGAAAATATCAACTACTAGTAAAAGCATGAAAGGATTCAACAATTCTCTAATACTTGAACCTAACCCACCTAAATTCGTTGCCTGTAATAATATAGGCAGCGTGATAAAATCATTGTAAAACCCGTAGAATAAAATATTACCTATTAAAACAATTGTGAGAAGTATATTCGTGATAATAATCACATAATTTCTTTTCTTCCCTTGAAAAAATAATGCAAGTCCCGTTACTAGCATTGCAACAGCTAGAGGACTAATAAACAAAATAAATTGTTGCATCGGCGACTCAATTGTCAAATCAAATTTGAATAATGTTGCCAAGTATGTTTTTATCCAAATAAAAAATGCCGCCAACAATGGAAAACGTAGATTCAACAATGAATCTTTTAATGTCTTAAACATATAATCCCCCCTATTTTTCCCCACTACTTATCTCGCATCCTCCAATTTCATCATAGAAATAATTTGGCTTCAACCTCATATTTACATTTTTTTTAAAAAAAATCAAGAAACTTAGTACATAAAAAAATAAATAAACTATGATATAATAGATTTTGTGAAACTAAACTAGGAGGTT
Source organism: Bacillaceae bacterium (assembly GCA_027451065.1). Classification (GTDB taxonomy): domain Bacteria; phylum Bacillota; class Bacilli; order Bacillales; family Bacillaceae_G; genus DAIDKD01. The sequence continues at coordinate 5,670 of DAIDKD010000056.1, forward strand.
CTTCCAAATGAGACCAATTGATACAGAAATGGTTCAAAAAGCCATCGATCAATTTTTAGACCAGGATATATATGTCCATATTGAAACCACAACAGGAGCTTACGCCAACCATCGTGATAAAAAAGCGATGACAGTAAGTGCGTTTTTACGAAACAGCATCATCAATTTCCACCGAGGTAGCATTAAAGGAACCGGTCCTTATCGTGTCGGCTTAAAAACAGCGAACGGCTGGGTCTACGCCGAAGGATTGACTCATTTTGAAATAGATGCACAATCCCGTCTTTTATTGGCTGGACACGATGAAGAAGGAAAATTAGCTGTTGCTTTAGAGCTGAGTAAAACCCCGTTTGAATAAAAAAGATTCAGAAAGATGTCCACGTAAGGTAGACATGAAAAATGATGATACAACATACAAGGAGATGTAATAAATGGAACGTCATATACTAGCAGTATTCCCCCATCCAGATGATGAAACATTTTCATCTGGCGGATTTATTTCTTCCCAAACAAGTCAAGGAGTCCCAATGACATATATTTGTGCAACATATGGAGAAATGGGACGGAACATGGGAGTAAGTATTCATACAACCCGCGAAACGACGAAGGTCATCCGAAAAAAAGAGCTTCAAGATGCTTGTGAAATCTTAGGGATTGAAACTCTTCACTACTTAGGATACCGCGATAAAACATTAGAGTTCGAAGACATTGAAGAAGTATCTGCCCGTATCAAAGAAGTGATTGATCAGGTGAAGCCTTCACTTATTTTAACTTTTTATCCAGGCTATGCTGTTCATCCTGACCACGATGCTTGCGGAGCCGCTACGATTCATGCGGTTTCTCAGATGAAGCCAGAAGAACGTCCGACTGTATATGCAGTGGCCATTTCCACTGATTATGAAAAAGTATTAGGGAAACCTGATGTTGTCTTAGATGTGGCAGCCTTCAGTGAAAATAAACTAGAAGCAATCAAAGCCCACGCTTCACAGACAGAAGCTATGCTCGCTGCAATGGGTGCTCCTGACTTATCTAAGAAATGGTTAAGCATCGAGCAGTTCTATACCTATAAATTCTAAAAACAGGCTATGGGAATTGGGTATTCTCCCCAATTCCCATAGCCTGTTTTTAACCCGTATTCACGGGCAGGTTCACTCTATTCTTCACTCTTCCTTTTGAAATTCTGCTTTTGTCTTTGGTCAGCTGCCTTACTGCGAGCTTGTGCCTCTTTGTCTTCTTGGTCAGCTAGTTCTTCTGAGAACTCTACGTCAATACCATCAGTTTTTTTTACTTCTTTTCCTTTTTGATGTTGATTTTTTGGTGTTAACAACGGCATTCATTCCCTTCGTTCATATTCCTCATAGTATTCCTCTTTGGAGGAATATTATGAGGAATATGAACGAATTCTTTTATAGATTACTTTCACAGCGAAATAGAAACAAATAAGAGTTCCAATAATAGAAATAGCGAATGCCAAAATAGTTATTGCTGTTTATCGAAAGAACATACGTATGTTGTCTAGGGGATACAGATAACAGCAATGTTTAATCATATAAAAAAACTCCCATTCTCAAGCACAATGCTAGAGGATGGGAGCATTTTTGTTGGTTCTCACAGCCTACTTATAGCTCTCGTTTTTCATATATTTTTAACGATATGAATGCCGATACTCCTAGAAGAGCAAGTGCAAAAATTGGAAAGAGAACAATGTTGATTCTAGCAAATATCGGTGCAAATACATTAGGTGTTATGAGAAAATCAAACCAAAATAGCACAATAAGAACTGCCGAGATAATTGTTACAGCTCTTCCCTTCTCAGCACCTAATTTTATCACAAGTGGTAAGTTAATAGCTGGTAATACCAACCCAACACTGATAGAAATCATCAGTAAACTTACCAATATCTGAGTATCAATAATTCTATTTCCATGAAAAATTATTAAAATAGTCCAGGTAAAAAAACTTATTAATGATATGACAGATAGAGCGATAATGATGAAAACAAACTTACTGAGAACCAACTCCTTACGTGAATAAGGCATAGTAATAGCATATTGTTCCCACTTACTTTGCTCATCAAAGGAAATTGTAGTAATTGACAGCATTCCTGTAAAAGTAAAAGCAATAGGAAAAGCAAGTATTAAGAAGAAATGACTTCCCAAAAACGGTGATACGACCACACTTGAAAATAAAATAAAGAGTATTAATTTATTTTTCCTCCATAATACAAGCCAATCTTTCATTAACAATCCCTTCATGTTACTTTTCCCCCTTTATCATAAAAAGCATAATATCTTCAACACCTGAATAATCAACTGAAAACTGTGTTGGGATTTCTTCCCGTACTACCAATGCCTCTATCCCATAACCAGAGCTTCTTTTACTGACTATCGCACTTGGGTTGATTATCTCAAGGTCCTCTTTTGAACATCTGAGAATCCCATATTTCTCAAGTAATCTATCTTTTTCTTCGTAAAATACCAACTTTCCATTATGTATAAAAGCAATATAGTCACATAGCTTTTCCAAGTCACTAACAATGTGTGAGGAAAGTAAAATTGAGTTGCACTCGTCTCTTGTAAATTCATGAAACAAATCTACAATTTCGTCTCGAACAATCGGGTCCAATCCACTCGTCGCTTCATCTAAAATTAAAAGTTTCGCTTTATGAGACAAGCTAACAGCAATAGCCAGCTTCATTTTCATCCCGCGGGAAAATTCTTTAAAAGGTTTTTGGAGCGGTAATGAGAAGCGGTTAATATACTGAAAGAATCGCTCTTCCTCCCAATTGGAATAAGTATTTTTCATAATCGTATTGACATTCTTTACAGTGAAAGCTTCTGGAAAATATGCATCATCAAGCGCAACACCGATGTCTTCTTTCGTCGCTTGAAAGTTATTTTTGTTATCCTTGCCGAGAACCGTAATCTCACCGCTGTCACGACGAATCGCATCCATTATTAATTTGATTATTGTACTTTTGCCTGCTCCGTTCTCACCAATTAAGCCAAGAATACAACCTTGTGGTAAATTGAAACTGACATTATCCAATTTAAAATTTGAATATTCCTTTGTTAATCCTCTGACTTCGATTGCATTCATATTCTCACTCCTCAATTTTCAATAGTTGAAACATTTCCATTAACTCCTGATTGCTTACATTACATGTTGCGGCAAGTTTAGCGATAAGCTCCATATACTCTTCAATCTTTTTCAAATTGTTTTCTCGTATTAATTCCATATTTTTCTCGGCAACGAAGCATCCTTTTCCGGCTACAGTGTAAATAAATCCTTCACGCTCTAACTCATCATAGGCACGTTTTGTAGTTATCACGCTAATTCGTAAATCTTTAGCCAGTGCACGAATGGATGGCAATATTTCACCCTCTTGTAATTGACCAGAAATAATTTGACTTTTAATTTGATTATAAATCTGGTCATAGATTGGTTTTCCTTTTGAATTATTGATAATGATTTCCAAAATAATCACCTCTCATTTCTTAAACTGTATATATACACTATATACACTATAAATAGTATTGTCAATATTGTTTGTGAAAAAACTCTATATGCTTGCGACCTGTCATCTCCATGTATAGATTTGAGCGGAGGCGGAAGATCTTCCGTGTCCTCTCACTAATCAAAAAAATATATGATACTAGGCTATCTGCTTTTCAAATAGCCTGCCGAAAGAAACAACTGTGATGAAGAGCTATGAAATCAAGATTTTCTAAGTTGACTCTTTCTACTATCTATGGAGAATAAATCGACTTTTAGGACTGCTCCTTTCATGCGTTTGTCGTACCACAAAGCCCTTCTTATTTGTTTTTTTGTTCCGACAATGGAATAATAGAAGAAAAGAAATGAACGTGGGGGAATTTGTTATGAAAGATATATTTATTCAAACTGATCAGCAACGAGAAATCATTGCACGTATTGAGCCGCTTATCCCTTTGTTTCAAGAAAGAGAGCCTGAACTGGATAAACTCAACTCTTTTCCTTTTGAAAATATCAACGACTTAAAACGTATTGGCTATACTGCTCTTACTGTACCGAAAGAATATGGCGGGGCGGAAATTTCTTTATATGATTTTGTGCTTTTTCAGGAGATTATTGCTTCAGGGTGTGGGGCAACTGCCCTTTGTCTCGGTTGGCACGCGGGCATTATGATGGATATTCATCGGCACCAATCATGGGAAGACAAAGAACTGTTCAAATGGTTTTGTGAGGAAATAAAAGCAGGAAAGCTTGTCAATCGAGCTGCTACTGAGCCGGCTACTGGCAGCCCTACGAGAGGAGGAAAACCGGAAACTACGGCGAGAAGGGAGAAAGATTCTTATATTATCAACGGGGCAAAAACTTTTACTACCCTCTCCCCTGCTTTAGATTACTTTCTTGCGACTGCTACAATCGATGATGAAATTGGCGAGTTTTTGATTCCAAAGGACTATGACGGTGTTTATATCAAAGAAACGTGGGACAGTGTCGCTATGCGTGGAACTGCTAGTCATACACTCATTCTAGAACATGTAAAAGTACCTAGTAACCACTTAGTAGAAATCCGTTCCGGTAAAAAGAATAACGGTTGGATGCTTCATATTCCGGCTTGTTACATAGGAATTGCTCAGGCAGCTGCTAATGATGCAGTTACTTTTGCAGCGAATTATCAACCAAATACGCTAACCGAGCCGATTGCCTCCCTTCCAAACATTAAGCAGCAAATCGGTACGATAGAACTAGAGTTAATGCAAGCGAGACATTTTTTGTATAGTGTTGCTGAAAAGTACGACAAAGGAATTGATGTCACACCAGAATTAGCCGCCGTTAAACATGTGGTCACAAATACAGCAATAGCTGTTGTCGATAAGGCAATGAGAATTGTTGGAGCAAAAAGTTTATCGGAAAAAAATTCCCTTTGGCGCTATTACCTAAATGTTCGCGCTGGCTTGCACAATCCACCGATGGATGATAGAACCATTCTTACCCTAGCAGATGAGGCACTTTCATATAGAGTAAAATAGTATTCCCTTAGGCTGTGCGAAAAAACGCCTTATTTGCACAGCCTATATATGTTTGTACAAGCAATTATGTCTAGCAATACATAATATGCAGAGAAGGAGGTGTGCTTATGTATTGCGATGACACTTATGATTTATGCTGTCGATATCACGGTCAAGTAGTGAGAGTGATAGACAAGTCAGGGAGAGAACATGTTGGTAGAGTTTCAAAGGTAACAAAAGATAGAGTTTGGTTTGACTCCCCTTATAGTAGAAGACCTGCTAACTACTATGGATATGACGGATATGGTTACGGCGGTTCCTATTACGGTGGTTTGGGCTTTTCTATTGCACTGGGCTTCATTACGGGAATAGCTCTGGCAGCATTATTTTTTATCTAAATGAAAGCAAGAGAAGTAGCGACTATCTACTAGTCGTTACTTTTTTTACTTAATAACATTGGTAACGTTAACAAACTTCTACTCCAGCTTATTAAAGTTATTTAAATATTTCAGAAACTATTGACTAGTTAGAATTTTTGCATTATTGTAAATACTATCATATTTTCAAATATTTTTTAAAAAAAGATTTCAGGAGGTTGACAAATGAAGAAGATGTTCACATTATTTCTAGCAACAACATTAACGCTATCATTTCTAACAGCTTGTGGGAATGAGCCAGAAAATGATGCTCAAGCACAAGGAGCTGAAAACATAGGCGGTGAAGCTGTTTTCGTTATACCCGCTGATGCTCCTACGCTAGACCCTCATGGTTCCAATGATTCGGCAACAACTAATGCTTCTAGTCAGATTTTTGAAACTTTAACAGTTTATGGGGATGACGGTTTACCAGAACCGTTACTAGCAGAAAGTTTTGAGCCGATTGATGACTATACTTGGGAGTTTGTTTTAAGAGAAGAAGTCTCCTTCCATGATGGTACAGAATTCAATGCTGAGGCTGTAAGAAAAAGCTTCAATCGCCTTTTAGATCCAGTATTCGCCTCACCGAGAATAGCTATTTTTAACATGATTGCTGAGGTAAATGTAATTGATGACTATACGGTTCAATTTGTAACAGAGTTCCCTTTTTCCCCATTACCTGCTCACTTGGCTCATAATGGTGCTGCTATTATTGCTCCTTCAGCGATTGAAGAAGAAAATGATGGTGGCAGAACAGTTGATGAAAACCCAATAGGTACTGGACCATTTAAACTAGAATCGTGGCAACGAGGCTCTGAAATTAATTTTGTGAGAAATGACAATTATTGGGGTAATTTACCACCACTTGACTCCCTAGTATTTAGAGTCGCATCTGAACCATCTACTCGAATTGCTATGTTAGAAACTGGCGAGGCTAATGCTGTCATTATCTCTCCACTAGACCCTGCCAGTGTCGCAATAGTGGAAGAAATGGATCATATTGAAATTAATCGAATTCAAGGTACACGCTTAAACTACCTCGGCTTCAATATGCAGGTAGAGCCCTTTAACGATGTAAGAGTACGCCAAGCTATTTCTATGGCGATTGATAGAGATGGGATTGTTGATGGCATTATGGATGGCCAAGGAATTGCCGCCAATGGACCTCTTTCTCCGAGAGTATTCGGTAGCACTCAAGATTTAGAAACATTAGACTTTGATGTAGAAGCTGCAAGGTCATTATTAGCAGAAGCTGGCTTCCCAGATGGTTTTGAAACATCATTATTTTTTGCTGAAGGGGATGCAGCTAATGCAAGCATTGCCGAATTAGCACAGGCTAATTTAAGTGAAATCGGCATTACTGTCAATATCCAGCCGATTGAATGGGGTGCATACTTGGAAATGACTGCTGCTGGTGAACACGAAATGTTTATTTTAGGTTGGACAACTGTCACTGTTGATGCTGATTACGGCTTGTATCCAATTTTCCATTCATCTAACCTCGGCGGACCGGGTAACCGAACTTTCTTAGAAAATGATCGAGTAGATGAATTGCTAGAATTAGGACGGGTAACTACTGATCAAGACGAGCGTCTGGAGATCTATGCGGAAATTTCTCAAATTTTAGTAGACGAAGCACCAATGGTATATTTATTCCACCCAGACTTTGTTACTGGAATGAATGGCATTGAAGGATTACACCAAGACGTAAATGGAACAACTTTCTTCCATAGTGTTTCCCTTGTTGGAAACGACTAATATCGAGGAAGATGACTGATTTTTCATATTAACAGTTTTTATTCGATCGAAAAGTCATATCATGCCCTATAGGAAAGAGTCAACTATCATTTGGTTTCACAATCCAAATGATAGTTGACTCTTTCGGAAGGTTATTGGTAAAGGGATGCTTTTCCGCCTTTACCAATAACCTTCTGACAAAGAAATACCCTATATCCTAACACATTTTGATAACGATATATGATATCTAGATGTTCATAAAATGTTTCTACTAATTTACTAGGTAGTTTCTCAAGATTAGTTGGTGAAAATGAAGTAGATATGGCATCTCGAAGAGTCGTTCCTCCCAATATCGACACTTTTTGAAAACCTGCCTCTCGAAAACATGTCTTCCATTCCTGTTCTGTAAAAACTTTTTCAATACCATACAATTTCTTTATATCTTGTTGCTCGTTCCAAGCTAGCGGTCTTTCCGCAGCGATTTCTATTGCTACAAACGTCCCTGTTTCTCCTAAGACACGTACATATTCCCGTAAAGATTTTCTCACTTTTGTAAAAGCGGTCACTGATTCTGAAAGTACCAAATCAAAGGACTTGGAAGGAAACGGTAATTCTTCTGCACTGGCAAAGTACAAAGCAACCGGCAACCTTTCTTCGTAAAATCGATTTTTAGCTATATTCAGCATATGCTCATTTCTATCAATTGCGGTTACTGAACAACGAAAGACTTTGGACAAATAAGCGGCTGTTTTTCCTAAACCGCAACCT
>DAIDKD010000056.1:13594-13882 GCA_027451065.1 Bacillaceae bacterium
TTTGTCAACGCAAACCCTCCCGGATGAGCCTCCTCTATCCCTAACATTGCCAACAAATCAATATAGGTTATATTTTCCATTTTTCAACCTCATCTTATTACCTAGCGACTGAACGCTGGCTATTTTCTGGAAATTCATTATGTTTATGTATTCTATTCTCACTACATAAAAAAGTGCCAATGAACCTTAAATAAGCGTCCATTGACACATAATCCACTACCAACATTTATTACAACAGTCGTCGCGTCTATTTCCATATCCACCAAAACCATAGCCGTAGCCATAGTC
>DAIDKD010000057.1:0-13124 GCA_027451065.1 Bacillaceae bacterium
TCACATCATGAATAATGGACGAGATGAAAAACTGTCTATCAATTGGCTCATAGAGATCTTGAAGAGGTTTTCCGTATAAAGCTACCCCGCGGTAATAAGCGACAACCATTTGTGATGCAAAGTCTTTATCTAAGATTCCTCCACAAAAATAGTTGTCTCTTTCTCGATATTTCTCTAAATAGTAGGCGGAAAAATGGAACTCAATTGGCGTTGGGTAGGAAAATGGATTCAGATCAGCTTCCAGGATAATACTAAATTCAACCCCCTTCCTATTAGGCATTTCATCATGTAATGACAAGGCTATTTTTCTAATTGACCTCTTATTTTCAGCTAACAACTTTTCTTTTACGACAACGAAAAAATCGATATCACTTTTTTTAGGATTGAAACACCCTGTTGCCAATGATCCGTGCAAGTATATTCCTAACAAATTTTCTTTTAACTCCTCTTTAAACAATAAGACTATTTTATTTAAGAATAATTGAACATCCAAATAAGCACCACCTTCGTATTTCATTACTTAAAATTTTTAGTACGATAATATTATAACACAAAATTTCGAACTTTCTTTCATTAGGAAACCTTATTTAAAATTACATCTGATATGATTAAATTTCACGTTCTAGCAACTATTAAATTGAACTAGGTTATATTATAATTATGAGTTGTATAGTCAATAGAAATTTCAAGGCGGTATAAAATGATGAAACATAAAATTTTGTTATTAGAAGACGATATGATGATAGCTGGTGGGCTAATTTATGCGCTAGAACAGGAGCAATATGATGTGATCCACGCTAAGACGGTCGAAGAAGGAAAGGCGGCAATCACACGAACGACTTTCGATTTAGCAATCCTTGATATGCAGCTTCCTGATGGGGTGGGGACGGAGGTTCAAGAATCCTTGCAGGGGACAGCCACAGGCGTCATCTTTTTGACAGTGGTTGACGATGAGGGGAATATTGTGAAAGCATTCGAAGATGGAGCCGCTGATTATATGACGAAACCATTTAGATTACGTGAACTTTTGGCACGTATGAAAAGAATTTTATTATCAACTGATAAGACTCAGATGAACTTTTTACAACTGGGCGGAGTAAAGATAGATACGGAAGCTGCGAAAGTTTTTATTGATGATGAGATCATCGATTTAACTGCGTTGGAATATAAATTATTGCTTACTTTTGCGACGAACAAAGGGCGTATTATGACGAGAGGGCAGATTCTCGATAATTTGTGGGATGCTTCTGGTAACTTTGTTGAGGATAACACGCTGACTGTCTATATAAAAAGGCTACGTGGGAAATTAGGAGATGCTATTGATATTAAGACAGTGAGAGGAATGGGCTATCGTGTGGATTAGAAAATCTAATATAGAAAAACTTTCAGCTGATGTGAAGCGATTAATTGCGGGAGAGGCTATTGATATTCGTGATAATCGTGAAGGTCCGTTAAGAATTCTGAAAAATGATATTCAAACACTGGCAGCCTATAAAAAAGAACAAGTAGATGTTCTTCAGCAGGAGCGGGATATTTTAAAAGATACATTGGCAGATATTTCCCATCAACTGAAAACACCTTTAACTTCAATGATGATTATGACAGAGTTACTTGAAGACGCACCACCTGAGAAACGGGCAGAGCTTGTTTCAAATATCCAGTCATCGCTTCATCGAACGGAGTGGCTCATTTCAGCATTATTGAAAATGGCGAAACTTGATGCAAAAACGATTGAATTTAGGAAGGAAAAAATCCATTCAAATGATTTAATTGAAGCAGCCATTGCACCACTTAACATTCAGTTAGAGCTGAAAGAACAAGAAATAGAAATAATAGGGTCACAAGAATTGAACTGTGATAAAAGATGGACGGCAGAGGCACTAGGTAATGTTATTAAAAATGCTTCTGAGCATGGACCAGCAGGACAGGCAATAAAAATTGAAGTAGGTGCAAATCCAATTAGTACATGGATTCGTGTAACGGATGCCGGAAAAGGTCTTGACCGCAGACAGATTGCGAAAATATTCAAGCGATTTGAAAACTCTGATGGGTCAAAAGGATATGGAATTGGACTTCCCCTTGCACAAACGATTATGAAAAGCCAATTTGGTGATATTGATGTTGATGGCGGTGGAAAAGGAATCGGAGCAACATTTACTTTAAAGTTTTATAACAAAGTGAAAAGTGGCTAAAGTGACAATTTGTGAATAAATTGTCACTTTTTTCGTGTGCTTTTGTCACCTTGGAGTCATAATGGTTGGCTACAATAATATTATCAAAAGAAACGAGGGTGAATGTCAAATGGTCATTTTAGAGGTGAGCAACTTAACCAAAAAGTATGGAAAAGGAGAAGCAGAAGTTGTCGCATTAAACAATGTCAGCTTTCAGGTGAACAAGGGAGAGTTTGTTGCAATTGTAGGTGCGTCTGGTTCTGGGAAATCTACATTGATGCATTTATTGGGAGGTGTCGATCGTCCTGATAATGGAAGTGTACTTGTAGACGGACATCATATTTATGAGCTAAATGAAAGTGAACTAGCGATATTCCGGCGTCGTAATATCGGTATTGTCTATCAATTTTACAATTTAATTCCAACATTAACAGCGCAGGAAAATATTCAATTGCCGTGTTTACTGGATAATCGCAAGGTGGATAACAAACGTCTTACGGAAATTTTAGCAACAATCGGGTTGACGGAAAGAAAGAATCATTTGCCAAGTGAGTTATCTGGTGGGCAACAACAACGTGTTTCCATCGGGCGTGCTCTTATCAACGACCCTGCTCTTATTCTAGCTGATGAGCCAACAGGGAATCTTGATAGCCAGTCGAGTGCAGAGGTCATGGATTTATTAAAACTAGCGAACAAGCAATATAATCAAACGTTAATCGTCATCACACATGATGAGAAAATTGCTCTGCAAGCGGACCGAATTATTACAATCGGTGATGGAAAAATCATAGGGGACGAGGGGATAGTATGAAATTAACAGCACGACTTGCGCTAGCGCAACTCAAAGTAAACAAGCGCCGTACAATCTGGACTCTTGCTGGAATTATCATATCAACAGCGATGATTACAGCTGTCTATTCAACAGGGATAGGAACGGGCATAGATTTTATTGATCGCATTCTTGGAGAGACTCAATTTAGAGAAACCTATTACTCTATGATATTTACATTGGCAGCTATCCTAAGTGTTTTTATTATCACCATTTCGATTATCGTCGTATCTAATGCTTTCAGAGTAAGCGCCAGTGAACGCTTCTCACAATTTGGCATTTTAAAAAGCACAGGTGCGACGAAAAAACAAATTGCAGAAACAGTAGTTTTTGAAGGGGTATTCTTAACAATCATTGGTATTCCATTAGGACTGATATTTGGAATTTTTCTTCAATTCATTAGTGTGTTTATCATTAACCACTTTATTCATGAAATAGATACATTAGTTGTAGAAGAATTTGACTATTTTTTAAGGTTCATTATATCGCCAGTCGCGTTACTTCTATCAACAGTAGTGGCTTTTCTAACGGTAATGTTGTCTGCTTGGTTTCCTGCAAACAAAGCTGCCAAAGTCCCTGCGATCAACGCCATACGTGGTATCGGAGAGGTGAAAGTAAAAAACAAGAAAGTTAGATTTAGCAGACTCACTCAAAAGATTTTTAAAACGGAAGGGATGCTGGCAACGAAATTTCTCAAGCGTAGCGGAACAAATTTTAGAGCGACAGTCATTTCCATTAGCTTTAGTGTGATTTTGGTGATTGCTGCTGGAGCATTATTTATACAGCTTAATCGTGCGGCTGAGATGACTCTCGGGGTTAGTGATGCCAATGCGACGCTGAATATTTGGAGTGCGGAGAGAACATTACCAATCGATGGGGTGAGGGGAATTACCACTCAGTTGCAAGAAATGTTAGATGAAAACGAGCGTGTAACCATGGTTTCAAGCCTTTCTATGGGAATGACGACGATTCCAGAGTCCATGTTAACAGATGCCATGCGTGACGCGATGCTCGCTAGATGGGACGACATGCAGCAAGTGGGGATTCCTTTTGATTCCGCTGACTTGTACGATTTTCATGTGATAATGATAGAAGTAAATCCTGATCTGTACAGCCAGTTGGTGGAATTAGCAGGTGTTGAATATGGACAGAACATTTTAATCAATCATTCCGTGATGCGCTTGTTTAGTGATGGTCGTCGAATTGAAACTATCCCGTTTCATTTTGATAATCAGACGATTGAGTTACAACGTTGGTCTAGTGAATCAGGAGATTTTGAAGATGCAGGATACATTGAGTTGCACGGTCAGATTTTACGTGATGAAATTCCTTTGGAGATTTTAGATAGCAATCTGGAAATGAGTTTAAGCGTCATCGTACCGGGACATATTGAATCTCTGACAGATCAGGCAATGTGGTATTTTGATGTGGATGATGTGGATAAATTTATGACGCAGGCTTATGATAAAGTTTTAGCAGATTTCATTACAGAAAACGAGGTGGGATATAGCTTTAATAATATTGAGCAAATGCGTGATGAACAGCGCACCTTATTCGCCTTATTGACGACAATTACATTCAGTTTTGTCGGGTTATTAATTGCCATTGCTTTAACCAACGTGATAAGTACTATTTCTGAAAATGTCCGCATTCGAGCAAAAGAATTTGCAGTCTTGCAGAGTGTAGGAATGACACGAGGAGGCATTCGTCGAATGTTAAGCTTAGAAGCGCTACTATGCTCGTTGAAGGCTTTAGCGTGGGGACTACCGATTGGAATTGTGGCTTCGTACTTACTTCATCACGCCGTTGGTATTGCAGCGGAGTTTGCATATGAGATTCCATGGATACCAATAGGTGTATCTATTATTGGAGTGTTCATCATTACTTGGGTAACTATGCTGTATGCGTCAAACCAATTAAAGGATAAAAATATCATTGAAACCATTCGCTCAGGTAGTGGAATGTAAAACGGAGGAATAAAAAAGTGTTTAAGAAAATTATTTGTGTAGTGTTTTTCATATTGTACTTGATCCCTTTAACTGCTTGTATGCAAACTTCAGGTTGGGCAAATGAATTGCAAGCCAATCCAGTGGATGATCCAGATCGTGCTTTCGTCAATGTTCATGTGACCAATAATTTTGACCACAATGTACTGTTTACTTTAGATGGATTTGAACATTACGAAGATGGAGAATGGACAAGAATTCCGCTAAATCCCAATCATCATGTTGATTATCTGATGGTCGATTCAGAGATTGCAACGGAAGAGCGTAACACCGTTTCATCTACAGCTCACTTTGTTCACTATCTAAATCCAGATTATCCAACCACAGGAACGTTTAGATTGGTAGGACGAATGTATGATGTGAATGGCGATTATTTAAAAACGCTGACTTCGAATGAGTTTGAGATTGTGGGTTTTAGTTTTGGAGAGGAATAGTGTTTCAAGTGCAAAGCCATAGGATAAAATGTGAATGGGCTCAGTTAAGAATTTAAAATATAAATGAACATGATAAAAGGGTGCGATTTTTGCACCTTTTTATCATGTTCAGCACATAAATTGTCATTAGAGTTAAAGGTCTTTGCTACAATTTCTTCGAGCACTCTAGAGAGAGTCTCGCCATCCTGGTGACATGAAGTTAAATCCGATACCACCAGTTGAAATTATCACGTTATCAACCGGTAATTTCGTAATTTCCAAAAATTTCTTTTCAAACTCTTTTCTGTTGTGTTTGTACATCGTTGAGTGGCATGACCATATGTTTTCTGAAGTATTCAACCAGTCTCCTAATTCCTTTAGTTTGGGAAAGGACTCAAATTGAATCGGTTCATCTAATTCTATGAATCTTACTTGATAGATAGTTGGGTTTAACTTCTCTCCTACCCCTTTAAGACCACGTGTTTTTTTCTCGTTTGAATATGTCATAATATCCCCCCCATCTTTCATTCAGATTTTTGAATTCTAAAAATTATTTTTCTCTTTTGATTATATAACAAAAGAGAGAAACAAAAAAATGTTAGGAGATTAGTGGAGAAATGTTTTGAGGGATGGTTTTAAAGTACGATGTTAACGATGAAGTTATTTAGATATAATATTAATCGTAATTTTTAGGTAATGAGGTGTAGGAGGATGTTAATTTGAAAATATCAATTAATATATTAAAAGAGCATGATGCAGAGGATTTGTACAATTTCGAAAAGAATAATAGACTATTTTTTGAAAAGATGGTACATAGTCGGGGAGAAGCTCACTCATGTTACGTCTGACGAACGTAACATGGGTGGCCCTGCTTAATGGATGAATTACTCACCCTACGATGATAGTTGTATTAAGGTAGCATGTTTCCAACGTGCTGTCTTTTAATTATGTACTTTATAACATGGAGATACAAGAGGTTCTGATATTATGCAGGAAGAACATTATTTTTTGGAACTGCGTTTTTCTAGAGAAAAAATAATATCTTTAGCGATTTCAAAATATTCACCGTTCAATGAATACAAAGCTATAAATAAGTCCTGAACCTCTTTATTTTCACTTTGCGCTAATTCAGTCATTAATTTCATGATCTTTTCATCATGGCTTACTTGGATGAACATGCCTCCCTCACCGGTACGAAGCCATTCTTCATTAACGCTGAACTCATTGCATATTAATTTTATGGTTCTGTCAGTAACAGGTCGTTGTCCTTTTTCCATTCTAGATATATTGCTGTCGGTCATATCAATTAATTTACCAAATGCTACTAAAGTTAGCTTTTTCTCATTGCGTATCTTTTTTATACGTTCTCCAATATTCATAGTATCACCACCCTGCTAAATTGATTATAAATTAAAAAATCACCTTAGGCAATAAACAAGCAAAAGACAATAGAATAATATTGACTAAGGACATTTATTTGTGGTATATTATCACCACAGGCAGAAAAAAGTTTTTTCGTTTTTTAGAAGGTGTGAAATGTAGCACGGAAGAAAGATGACGCAATTCTAAAAACGGACTACTTAAATGTATAAAATATGGAGCGAAAGCGGTGAGGTGAATGGAAAAGAAGATAGATAGTGTTTATGAATTAGTACGATGTTATCAAAATTTAAGTGAGATGAACAAAATTCACGTTCTAGAAATTGTCAAAACTTTATCAGTAGTTCAAGCAAGAGATGAATTCATCGAGCTAAAGAGATTATAAAGCCAATAGAAAAAAGAGAGTTCGCAACTACTAGCAGTCTTCTATCTTAATAGTTTGAGAGGAGTAATAAATTATGATAGCAGTAGGCTCATGCTGTAGTCTCTACAAGACTTGTAATATATGTGGAGATACAAAGATGGTTTATGAATTTTCATCCGCTGGAGGTAGGAAAAGGAAAGGGAGAAGGCGTTCATACTGTAAGGGGTGTAAGGGGGCGAAAAAATTCATCCCTAAGCAAGTGAAATCGATTATGTACTTTGAATATGATATTTCTATTTTACGAGAGTCAGATATCAATGCAACACGTCCAATATCTCAAGGGAGGTTAGTAAGATTTGTCATTAACCATGAAAAAGCAGTAGCTTGGGTTGAAGGTGGCGTGGCTGGAATTACTAGTGAAGGCAGTATTCGTAAATTGTATACTAGAAAAGATTTTAAAAAGATGATTTTAGAGCGTGATGATTACACCTGTGTTTATTGTGGTGAGTTTGGAAATACGGTAGATCATCTTACAGCCAGAGTAAATGGCGGGATGTCCACTTTTACTAATTGTGTTTGTGCCTGCAAAAAGTGTAATGGTAAGAAAGGCAATTTGTCTGTTGAAAATTACATCAAAAAGATTGGTGTAACTTCTCATATTGAGATTAGTAGGAAGAAACAAGAAATTGTGAGGAAAGCTTTTGTTCCTGAATATAAGCTGTTTAAATGTAAATAACATGAAATAAAAGCCGAAAATTAGCATGAAAGGATGATAAAAATGAAAAGTATTATGCGTGATTTATATTTTGGAAATGTAAGTCCATGGGAACTTCCTCCTTCACATACAGTTGAGTATAGAGAAATCAGTTGTAAAATTGAGAGCGAAGAACAGTATTTTACAAGTAAGATGTCCGAAGACGATTACCAGAGATTTGAAGATTATAAGACATTGCTTTGGCAACTGAATTCAATGGATGATATCGATATTTTTTCACATGGTTTTAAACTTGGAACACTATTAATGATGGAGATGTTCTCTGATGAAATCGGATCACCATACAATGAGAGTTGAAGCTGAAAGTTGAAGCTGAAAAATGAAAGACTACTTAATGAAATAAAGGAATATTATGGTGGTTATATTCAGGGATTAGTCATCTCGAGAGTATCTTCTTTTATGTTCGTATAAAGTATAATATATACGAACGTTAAGGACATAAAAAGCACAAATGATTGATTCTCTCTCAGAGGAGCAAAGCATCTAGCTATCTGTATTTTTGTATGGGTTTTCATATATTTTTAGAGCTAGAATTTCGCTCAAGCTTCTCATACTAAATATGATAAAATTAGTAGTAACGAAAGTAAACGAAAATTGAGGTGAGCAGTTTGACTAAAAGAAATCTACTTCCTCTGGGAATCAGTAATTATCGAACGATTGTTGACAATAACTATCTTTATGTTGATAAGACCAAATACATTGAGAAGTTAGAAAATGTTTCGCGTTATGCGTTTTTGTTAAGACCAAGGCGATTTGGAAAGACTCTGTTTACATCTACTCTTGAGTATTACTACGGCATTAATTATAAGGATGATTTTGAGCGTCTATTCGGTAATACGTATATTGGACAGAATCCAACTGAGGATAGAAATAGTTATTATGTATTGCAGTTCAGTTTTACTGGTTTGAAAACTGATACTGAAAAAGAACTAGTTGAAAGTTTCCGGAATTCAACGTTGGAAAGCTATGAGAAGTTCTGTGAAAAGTATAAGTTAAAGTTGGATTATAAAAAAGAAGGTGAGCCGGCTGATATTTTGGCTAACTTTTTGACTAAATTTATTGGAGCAGTTACTGATGGTGAGCTTTTTATTATTATTGACGAGTACGATCATTTTGCTAATGAGTTGCTAAGATTCCAAATGGAGTTGGTTTCAGAATTTGTTGCAAAGACAGAATTTGTTCGGAAGTGGTATGAGAAAATAAAAGATGGAACTGCGGAAGGGGTGATACAAAGATTTTTTGCCACTGGTGTAAGCTTGATTACTTTGGATAGTCTGACAAGCGGGTTCAACATTGCGGAAGATTATACGAGAGACATTTGGTTTAACGAGATAGTAGGCTTTACGGAAAAGGAAGTTCGACATTTGATTGCTGAGACATTTCCCAATATATCTCAAGGTGAAGAGGATAAAATATTTGGGGAAATGGAAAAATATTATAATGGATACTTATTCTGTGAAGATGCTGACATACGACTTTTCAATAGTAATATGACACTGCGGTATTTATCAGAGTACACGATTCTAAATAAGCCACCGAAGGAGCTTCTTGATGCAAGCATAGCTAGCGACTATTCGAAAATGGGGAATATGTTTGCTTTAAAGAACAAGTCATCTAATTATGAAGTTTTGCAGGAAATTCTTGTGGGCAAGCCTCAAGTAGCGACTATCACTCAGCAGTATAGTTTAGAGAAAAAGTTTGACAAAAATGATTTTCTCTCCTTGCTTTTTTACCTGGGATATTTGACTATGGACGGACCCAAGGGTGGTAAAACGAAATTGAAGGTACCCAACTATGTGACAAAGGAGTTGTACTTCAGTCATTTTGAAAATGTATTGGCACGTGATTATCAATATGAATTAGAGGTTACCGATATTCAAGATGCTTTCGAACAACTAGGAGAGTATGGTGATGTAAGTAAGCTTATCTATTGTGTGGAAACGGTGCTCGCCAGTATGTCTAATCGTGACCACATGGGGTTGGATGAAAAATATGTAAAAACCATTTGCTTTACACTGTGCATGTTAAGTGGATGTTATTTAGTTGAGAGTGAAGATGAAGCAAATAAGGGCTATGTTGATATTCGATTAATGGAACGTCCGGGGATTGATGTAAATTACTATGCAATTATTGAATTTAAGTACTTATCAAAAGCGGAAGGTACTGAAGCCAATATTAACATGAAGCTGGCAGATGCCAAGGAGCAGTTAGAGAGATAC
Organism: Bacillaceae bacterium; assembly: GCA_027451065.1. GTDB lineage: Bacteria > Bacillota > Bacilli > Bacillales > Bacillaceae_G > DAIDKD01. The sequence goes on from DAIDKD010000057.1 coordinate 10,158, forward strand.
AATAAAGCCCCTAAGTTTAAGGAAATGAAGAATTTAAAGAAATGGGCAATTGTTTTTGTTGGAGACAAATGTATTCGGAGTGAGGAAGTTTAATAAAAAGAAATATGAATTATCTATTTCGACATTTTTTTGTATTTGTGGATAGTCCCTCTCACAGATGGTTGAGGGAGACTATCCACAAATACCTGTACTTTTTTAGTACCTACTGTACCAGAAAAATATTACGTTCCTCCCTAAATCTGCCAATGTATCTGGTGTTAAATCATTAACGGTATTCGCGCAATAATATATAATCTATATCATGATTTATAAAATTCCTTTAGCAGCACTGATTAACTTGTCTAAGGAGCGGTTGAATCTTCCTTTTTCTTCTTCTGTCATACCAGCTGTATATTTTCTAAATAAGGAGATAATCTGTTCCTCGTTCTCATCTCTTTTGATAAGTTCTAAATATTTATCATCTGTTCTTCCGAGTAGATAGTCAATACGGACCCCGAAATAGTCAGCCACCTTCTCAATATTTTCAGTTTTAGGAGATGAGGAATCCCATCTTCTGATTTGTCCATTAGAAATTCCAGTTCTTCGTTCCAATTCAGCGAAAGTGATTCCTTCTTCATCACATAATAATTTTATTTTTTCAGTTAAAATCATGAATAACAACCTTTCGAGAGCTTGAGTAAAAAAATTCGTAACTTTTGCGCTATTTAACATTGGCAAATAGTGCAAAAGCTACCAAGCTCATAAGCTTTATTATTAGTTAAACCAAGGAACTAAAGAGGATTTAAGTAATACATAAAATACGTTTGGTAGCGTGGACAAAATGTATTTTTAAAGTTCTCAATAGTTTTGTTGTATTGTGGTTTGATAATAGCATTCACGCTATTTTGTGTCAATGTGCTTTAGCGATTCTACCAATAATAAATTATTGAGAGGTGAAAAAGAACTATCGCTCCTATGAGACAAAAGTGAAACGAGGATTCTTCAAAGATAAACCAACAAGGATATATATTTATGAAGTGAAAGCAGAAGAACAACATGAAAGGATGATAAAAATGAAAAGTATTATGCACGACTTTTATTTTGGACACATATCTCCGTATGAGCGCCCTCCTATCCAGACGAGAGAGTATAGAGAATTGAGTGATAAGATTGAGAGTGAAGAAGAATATTTCATAAATAAGATGTCCAAGGAAGATTATGAGAGATTTGAAAACTACAAGGAATTACAATGGCAATTGAACACATTAGAAGATGTTTATAACTTTTCACACGGTTTCAAGCTTGCGCTATTTATGAAGGAAATTTTTTCAGATGAGGACGGGCCAGTACGATGTAGGGATTAAAGCGTTCGGATAAAGTAAAATATTTACTTATTATTAGCTATCAGCAGATAATAATAGGTAATCATTTAGAACTGTATTCCCATCATAAGAGCTTTGAAAAATAGTAACATACTAAGGCATAGGAATAGTATGACGCAATAAATAATAAATGAGATCTTTTTTTTCATACTGTTTCCCTCCTCGTAATGGCTTGAAAATTTATAAATAGTAAAGAAAATCTTCTACATACCAAAAGTATCATCGTACGTATTGTTCTATTATTTTGATTTTTGGAAAAATTATTCTCTTCCAATTATACAGCATTAAAGAATAAACATAAATGCATGATAGAATTAATAAAAAGTAAAAAGAAAGAAGTGAGGTTTATTTTTATTAATTCTCACAAATCGTTGTCCAAAAAGTCGTTTTTCACTCCAGAATTATAGAAAGAGTCAACTATGATTCATCACTCTTCATCATAGTTGACTCTTTTTCATACTACCTGCTTTTTTAAAAGTGTCTGCAAAATAAATTTATTACTTTTGAAGTGGATATGTATCATACAGCAATGAAAACATCACACCTCAGCCAACGGAATTTTAGCTATGCAAATAATCCAAAGCTACCGTCACCAAAGTTTTCGCAGCAACCAACATTGATTCCTCATCAATATCAAACTTAGGATGATGATGTGGCGCCACAATGCCTTTTTCCTTATTGCCAGCTCCAGTGATGAAAAAAGTTCCCGGTACTTTTTGAAGATAATAAGAAAAATCTTCACCAATCATTAGTGGTGCTATCTCCTGGACATGCTCAGAGCCAACGACTTTGCTGGCACTGTTCACAAGTAGCATGGTTTCCTCCTCATGATTGTTAACAGCGGGATATCCTTTTACATAATCAAGATGATAAGTAGCACCTGCCGCTTCGCATTCTGCCTTGATAATTTTTTCCATATTTTCAATAATTATCTCTTGAACGTCTTTATCAAACGTACGGACAGTGCCATCCATTGTTACTGAATCGGCTATTACATTAAATGCGTCCCCTCCATGAAACGTACCGATTGTAAGTACAGCAGGTTTCAATGGATCCACTTTCCGGCTGACGATTTGCTGGAGTCTTGTAACGATAGAGGCACCGACAACGATAGAGTCAACGGTCTCGTGTGGTGTGGCTCCATGTCCGCCTTTTCCTTGAATGGTAATCGTAAATTTATCCGGAGCAGCCATGAAAGGACCTGTACGATAGCGGATTTCTCCAGTTGGTGTAGGTGACCAGAGATGAGTTCCGAAGATAGCGTCAACTCCATCAAGACAACCATCCTCTATCATAGAAATAGCCCCTCCTGGTGTTATCTCCTCTGCAAATTGATGGATAAGAACAACATTACCTTGAAGCTCTTCTTTATTTTGCACAAGAACTTTTGCGATTGCTAATAGTGTGGCTGTATGTCCATCATGACCGCAAGCATGCATTACTCCAGGAACTTGTGATTTATATTCCACGTCTTTCTCGTCTTGAATTGGTAAAGCGTCAAAGTCAGCACGAAGAGCCACGGTTTTTCCAGGATTTCCACCTTTAATCGTTCCGACAACACCACGGCCACCGACTTCTGTTCTGACTTCGATTCCTAAATTTTTTA
>DAIDKD010000057.1:13134-13706 GCA_027451065.1 Bacillaceae bacterium
TTAAATAATCAGCGATGAAAAGGGGAGTTTTCTCTTCATGGAAAGAAACCTCTGGATTCATATGAAAATGTCTTCTTAATTCCACCATTTCAGGATACAAGTCAGCTAATTGTTGATAAAGTTTTTCTCGCACGTATTTTCCTACTTTCTATGTATGATATGTCCAGTTTACAAAAAATTCTGTATCATTTCAATGAGAAATTCCAGTGCTATAATGAGGTTGGGATAAAGTGAAACTTTTTCAGTAGGGCTTCTTTCATCTCCTACAGAAAATTAGTTGAATCAATTGGGCTTTTACTGCCCGTTAAAGCGAGATAAATGGACAGGAGTAAAAACATGAACACATTGACAGAACTAAAAAGTCTTAGTGAGAATGAAAAGCTTGTAGGTATGCGCTATTTGTTGATAGGAATCATCATTTTGATTTACACCACCCTGTATCAGGAGGGTGATGTTTTCTATTTTAGTTTATTGCTACTATTTATTATCAATAATCAACTTCGTTTTTTCACAATAAAAAATAATCGTATGGTTGTTTTTTCTTTATTGATTGATATGGTTTTGCTTTATTT
>DAIDKD010000058.1 GCA_027451065.1 Bacillaceae bacterium
GGTCTTTTCTTGTGTTGCACTCATTGATTTTATTACGTACTTTTGCGTTTCCTCTGATACCTTTTAAGTACCATGCTGCATGTTTCCGCATTTCCATTACCGCTACTTTTTCATTCTTCAGGTCAATTAAACGATCCAAATGAAGTAAGCATACTTCTACCTTCTCACGAGCATTCGGTTCACTCATTAATTCACCAGTCTCTAAAAATTTCACGGTGCGGTAAATCATCCATGGGTTTCCTAAAGCAGCGCGACCAATCATGACACCATCTACTCCGGTTTCTTCTAACATACGCTTGGCATCTTGTGGTGTTTCTACATCACCATTTCCAATAACAGGTATGTTTACTGCTTCCTTCGCTTGCTTGATATAATTCCAATCAGCCTTACCTTCATACATCTGATATCTTGTTCTACCATGAATAGCAACTGCCTGACCACCAGCACGTTCAACTGCTTTGGCGTTGTCGACAACATAAATATGGTCCTCATCCCACCCGATACGCATCTTTACAGTGACAGGCTTGTCTACTGCCTCTACTACCGCTGCAACCATTTCGTATATTTTATTCGGGTCCAGCAACCATTTGGAGCCTGCATCCACCTTGGTGATCTTCGGTACAGGACAACCCATATTAATATCGATGATGTCTGCATTGGTATTTTTATCAACAAATTTTGCTGCTTCAACAAGAGACTCTCTTTCTCCGCCAAAAATTTGTAAGCTTAATGGTTTCTCTCTTTCATCAATATAAAGCATATCCATTGTTTTTTTATTGTTAAAAAGAATCCCTTTGTCACTTACCATTTCCGCGCAGACAAGCCCCGCTCCAAATTCCTTCACAATTGTACGAAAAGCTGCATTGCAGACACCAGCCATCGGTGCCAGCACAATCGGATTTTTCATTTCTATGTGACCAATCTTTAACATGATTTCCTCCTATTTTGAACGAGCCTTTGTCAGGCTCTGGTCTTCTACTTCGGTGTTAATTCTTCAATCGATATATCTAATACTGCTGCAACTGCATCTAAAAACCTTTCAGATGGCAGTCGATTTCCTCGCTCAACTTCCCCTAAAATTGAAATAGACACTCCTAGATCTCTGGCAAAACCTTCTTGTGTGTATCCTTTAAGCTTTCGAAAAGCCCGAATACGTCTCCCCCATTTTTCTGCCTCCATAAAGACACTCCCCCTTGTAATGTTCTTTCTGACACTTCTACCCCTAGTTCTTTTAATGGAATCAACACGAATGCCCGTTCATACATTCGCGGGTGTGGAATAATTAATTTTTCCGTCTCCATATTTTCATCGTTATATAACAAAATGTCAAGGTCTATTGTTCTTGGTCCCCATTTAATTTCCCTTTTTCTTCCTAATTGCAACTCAATCCCTTGGGTTACATCTAGTAATTCATGTGGTGACAAACTAGTAGAAATTTTTAATACCGCATTTAAAAAATTAGCTTGGTCTAAATAACCAACTGGCTCAGTTTCATAAATAGATGAGATGTCTTCCACTGTGATATTCGGATGTTCCCATAAAGCCTGCACAGCACCATGTAAGTACTGTAGTCTATCTCCTATATTAGTTCCTAAACTTAAAAAAGCAACATTATCCATCCTGCCACCTCTTGATCTCTACAGCCACTGAACGATAGTGACCTGGAATCGGCGGATCCGGTTTGATAACCTTTACTTGACATGTCTGAATAAGCGGGAAAGATTCCAATATCTTACTTGTGACTGCTTCCGCTACCGCCTCCAGCAGTTTAAAGGGTGGGCCTTCAACAATCTCTTTGCATACTGTATAAACATCCGCATAGCTAACACCATATGACAAGTCATCACTTTCACCGGCTTTTTTCAAATCTAGCTCTACGATAACATCAAGTATGAACCGTTGTCCAAGTTTTGTTTCTTCTGGAAATACTCCATGGTATCCATAAAACATCAGTTCATTTAAATATATTTTATCCATAGACTCCTCCTTATCTATTTTCCAAGCATTGCATCCATCATTTTTGCCATTCGCGCATTTTCTAGCACATCATGGACACGCACCATGTGACATCCTTTTTGAATTCCCAAGCAAGTAGTAGCACCGGTTCCTTCAACACGCTCCTCCACAGGTACATCTAACACATGACCAATAAATCTTTTTCTTGATGCGGCTAACAAGATAGGATAACCTAGCACATTTAATTGCTCTAAATTTCGCATAACTTCCAAATTTTGTTCCATTGATTTCGCAAAGCCGATGCCTGGATCTAAAATAATTTGCTCATCCTTGACCCCTGCTTTTTTCGCAATCGCAATGCTATCATATAAGTCTGCGATCATATCAGACATCAAATCCGTATAGTCTTTATTCTCCCGATTGTGCATAAGAATAATTGGAACATGGTAGTCCGCAGCTACCTTCGCTATGGACGGTTCGCGCTTTGCTCCCCACACATCATTGATGATATCTGCACCAGCTTCAATGGCTTGCTTTGCGACTTCTTCTTTGTATGTGTCGATAGAAATAGGAACGTCTAATTCTTTTTTGATTGCTTGAATGATTGGAACAACACGGGCTATCTCCTCTTCCGAAGATACGTAGCTAGCTCCTGGACGGGTGGATTCTCCGCCGATATCAAGAATATGCGCTCCATCAGCTACTAGCCGTTTACTGTGAGCAACTGCGTCTGCTATCTTGTTAAATTTCCCACCATCCGAAAAAGAATCCGGTGTTACATTCACAATTCCCATTATCAATGTTTTTTCACATAAGTCAAACGTATGCTTCCCTGCTGTCAACTTATTGTATCTTAGCATTTCTTTCAATCTCCCTTGCATATATCTTTCGTAACATATCCGTCACTTCTCTTTTTGCATATGCTACCTCATCAATGTGGGACAGGGAAACAATTTCCTGAATAGAGTTAGTAACGAACACTTCATCAGCTGCTTTTAATTCTTGAACTGTATATAAACCTTCTTGATAAGGGATGCAAAGACCTTCTAATAAAGACAAAATAAACTGCCTAGTTATCCCATTTAAAATGCCAGTTTCTAACGAAGGGGTATATACCGTGTTCCCTTTCACAAAAAACAGATTGGAGACAACCCCTTCTGCTACATATCCTTCTTTCGTCAAGAAAATTCCTTCTGTTCCCACATCAGCACCAATCTCCCGCTTTCCATTTACATTGTTTAAATAATGATGGGATTTTAGTCTATACGTTCCTTCAGGGGTATTTCTTGGTGTTTCCAAAATCACGCCCCGCTTTTCTACCACTTCTTGACGAGGGGGCAATTCTTTCATAAAAATAATTGTATTAGGAGAGGTATACGGTGAGACTTGTAAGCCAATCTCCCCGTTTCCCGCCGATACATTCAAACGGACATATGCATTTTTCAGTTTATTTGCTGTAAGCAACTCCTGTAAAATCACTTTTAATTGTTCCTCATTATATTGCAATTCAATCCATAATTCCTTTAAGGAATCCTTTAACCGTCGATAATGAAAAGGGAATAAAAAAGGCTCTCCCTCATATATCCGAAAAGTTTCGAACACCCCTAGACCATATAAGAACCCATGGTCATAGGGTGATATAACTGCCTCCTCAGAAGGAACAATCTCTCCATTTACATAGATGTACATGTTTCTACTCTCTTTTCTTTATACTTTTGCAAGAAATTATAGAGCAATTCTTTTCCATGAGAAGTCATAATTGACTCTGGGTGAAATTGTACCCCTTCAATAGAGAGTTCTTTATGACGAATTGCCATAATCTCCCCTTCCTCTGTCCAAGCGGTTACCTCCAGCGTATCAGGAAGCGTCTCTTTTTTTACGATAAGAGAGTGATATCTTGTTGCAGTGAAAGGATTAGGCACATCATGAAAGATGGTTTCTCCATCGTGGTAAACTGGGGACGTCTTGCCATGCATCAGCCGTTCTGAACGAACAACATCACCACCGAACACTTGAGCAATCGCTTGATGCCCTAGGCAAACACCTAGCATCGGGATTTTCCCAGCAAAACGCGCAATAACCTCCATCGTGATTCCTGCTTCATTAGGAGTACATGGACCAGGGGACAATACAATCAAATCAGGAGCCAATTTTTCAATTTCAGTCAATGTGATTTCATCATTTCTTTTCACAAGGAGTTCTTCACCTAGTTCTCCTAAATATTGAACAAGATTGTAAGTAAAAGAATCATAATTGTCAATCATCAATATCATTTTCTCACCTCTCCGCCTGCTCTTTTGCTCTCCATAAAGCCGCTCCTTTTTTCAAAGATTCTTTGTATTCGTTCACTGGAATCGAGTCAATAACAATACCTGCTCCCGCTTGCACGTGGGCTACTCCATCTTTTGCTAAAAGTGTGCGTATTGTAATATTTAATTCCATGTCTTCATTATAGCCAATCCAACCAATAGAGCCTGTATATATTCCACGGCGAACTGGTTCTAGCTCTTCAATGATTTCCATTGTCCGTATTTTCGGTGCTCCTGTAATCGTCCCGCCAGGAAACATCGCTTCAATTACGTCAAAAACACCTTTTTCCTGTTGAATTTCTCCGCGTACATTGGAAACGATATGCATCACATGAGAGTATTTCTCTACTACCATTAGTTCATTTACTTCTACTGTACCATACTGACTGACACGCCCTAAGTCGTTTCTCTCTAAATCTACTAACATCACATGCTCTGCGCGCTCTTTTTCATGATGGATTAATTCATTCACCAATGCAATATCTTCTGCTTCATCTTTTCCACGGGAACGGGTCCCGGCAATTGGTCGCGTACTTAATTTACTCCCCTGCTTTTTCACAAGTAATTCTGGCGAACTGCTGACAATCTGCATATCTCCCATTTCTAAATAAGCCATGTACGGCGACGGGTTCATCTTGCGCAGCTCTTTATATATCTCCATTGGATGAGCTTGCAATGTTTCTGATTGTCGAACTGATAAATTTACTTGAAATACATCACCTGCTGCAATGTATTCTTTCGTTTTTTCCACTGCTTCTACAAACTGCGATTGTGTAAAAGAGACAAACTTCTTTTTTGGTAATGCATCTATCTGATGTACAATATGGTTCGTTTTTTCCAACCAAAGTCTCTTCATGTCCTGCAGATGTTGTTTTGCTTTTTCTACATCCCCTTCATAATGGGTGACCAACCATAATTTCTTCTCTTCATGGTCATAGACACAAACATCATCAAACACAAGAAAGGCAATATCAGGTATTTGTAGGTCATCTTCCGAGATATTTGGGAGTTTTTCAATATATCTTGCGTAGTCGTAACTAATGTAACCGATAGCCCCTCCGCTAAAGGGGATGTCTTCTATACTTCCTTGCACATGATGCTGTTTCATATATGTTCTCAGCGTATGCATAGGGTTTCCCGTAAATACATGTGTCTCTTCCGGTGTAGCGATTGTACACTGATTATTTTTTCCAATAATACTGGCAACTGGATCCGTGCCGACAATACTATACCTGGCATTTCTTCCACTTTCCAGTAACATATGATGCTGTTTATTATTTGTAATATACTCGTATTGTGAGAAAAAATCTTTCTCATATGGAAGACAAATACTGTAAACTTGTTTCATTTCTTCACCTCGGTTACTTTTTTCACCTTTCTTATTTTACAACAACTCTTTCGATATGAACATGGTTTTTATATGAGCCATATATGTTATGATTATCTGATCCCATAGTAAAAGAGAGCGTGCCCTTTTGGCTACCACTCTCTTTGTGTAGGTATTGACTATCTACTTTACTTCTATAGCAAATATCCATGGCATCGTCCACTGTAATGATACCTATTCAAAACTATATAAAGCTGTGCTTAAATATCGCTCCCCATTATCAGGAATAACTGTTAGAACTTTTTTCCCTTTTCCTAGCTTCTTCGCTGTTTGAATCGCAGCATATACCGCCGCTCCGCCCGAAATACCTCCTAGGATTCCTTCTTTTTGTCCCACGTTACGTGCAGTTTCAAAAGCGTCCTCTGTTCCTACTTGAATGATTTCATCAAATACATTTGTGTTTAAAGTTTCTGGAACAAAACCTGCACCAATTCCTTGGATTTTATGTGGCCCCGGCTTCCCACCTGATAGTACCGGAGAATCGACAGGTTCTACTGCGACAACTTTTACATTAGGAAATTTTTCTTTTAATACTTCCCCAACACCAGTAATTGTGCCACCTGTTCCAATTCCAGCTACGAAAGCATCTACGCCGTCAGGAAGCTGTTCTAAAATTTCTTTTCCTGTCGTAAGACGATGAACCTCTGGATTTGATAAGTTTTCAAATTGCTGTGGCATAAAATAGCCATGTTCACCAGCTAACTCTGTTGCCTTGCGAATCGCTCCACCCATTCCTTCTGGTCCTGGTGTAAGAACTAGCTCTGCACCATAGGCACGTAAAAGATTACGGCGTTCCAAACTCATCGTCTCCGGCATCACAAGAATTGCTTTGTAACCTTTTGCCGCAGCTACCATCGCCAAACCAATCCCTGTATTACCGCTAGTAGGCTCAATGATTGTATCTCCTGACTTTAGTACGCCCCTCTTTTCAGCGTCTTCAATCATCGCTAAAGAAATTCGATCCTTTACACTGCTCCCCGGATTCATAAATTCTAATTTTACATAAATATCAGCACTGTTCTCATCAACAACACGGTTTAATTTTACAATCGGTGTTCCACCAATCAATTCATAGACAGATCCAGCTACTTTCATTGGTTCCACTCTCCAATTCCTAGTAATTTTATATGATATATATCTATCTTTACAAAATGAGAGTGGTTTGTCAAGTGTTTCGCTCTTTTTCCTCTTTAGACATGCTGTAAGTCAACAGTGCGATACCCACCAACAATAACCCAATCAATGTGAACCACAATATGCCTGGCCCATCTGTAACAGGATTTTTAAGCTTGTTGTAGCCTGATGGAGCTTTTGTCTCCGCAAGGTAATATGTACCGTCAGCCAATCCTAAAAAGCTTGCTTCCCCAGCAGTGACTTTCCAAGGTCCGCTAGTATTCCCAGGATTTCTAAGGGCTTTATCAACTGCGCCTTCAAGGTTTTCACCGCTGCCATCACCGAGGCATTCAAGCTCATTGACAGCAGCATATATCACTAAAAAAATAGTACAAATATCCTTTCTCTGCAACATGATAAACTCTCCCATACAAAGCATTTAAAACCGTTCCCTTATTTGCTACGACACATATATTTAACTCTTGCTAGACCGACTGCCAGTAAAATACATCCTAATCCCAATACAGCAAACCAATAAGCACCATTACCACCGGTTAAAGGCAATGTATAACTTTTTATATTTCCTAGTAAGTAACCTGTACTTAAGTTTCCTTGAAGAGCTGGCGGGGCTGTAGTACTAGTTATAGCTATAGGACCACTAATTGTCCCATTTTTAGCATCTATGACAAATCGCCACTGCCCTGTTGGAAGCTGGTAACCAGCTGGTGCTTTCGTCTCTATAAGCTGGTATGTTCCGCTCTGAAGGTTTGTTACGCTAACAAGACCTACATCATCACTTTCATACATACCGACTATTTCCCAATTCCCTCTAGGATTTCCCTCACTGTCTGTTATAACAAGCAGGTTGTCCGTAACCTCTCCGGTAGCTTTATAGAGAGTAAATTTCGCTCCTGAAAGGGGGACAGGATTTTCATAATCCGCTGCATCTATTTTTGTAAAATGAAAATCCACTTCTGGTATCTGTTCATTGGTAATCGTTAATGTATCCTCACTATAGCTCACAGTATAACCTTTAGGAACTTCGACTTCTTCCACCGTATAGATAATCTCTATACCACCTTGATTTTTAGGTATTTTTTCCCATGTATAACTCCAGTTATTGTCTACATGTAATTCAACCTGGTCACCATACTTATCTCCATTGGCAAAGAGTTGTACTTTTACCTTATCTGGGCGGATACCATCTTGATTATTAGCATCTTCCCATACTTTAGTTGTTGTTATGTTTGTAGTCTCCTCTGTAGAAATTTTATTATAGACAATCAATGCAAGCCTATCTTTACTAACCCAGCAAATCTTCTTATTATCTTCCTCGACCAATGTACCAGAAGAGCCGCTAGCGGATATTGATTGATTATTCACTTTCACAATTTCTCCATGATCATTCAACTCAATTGTTATTGGTGTACCAGCTTCATAGCCATTTGGTGCTTTCGTCTCCGTCAGTATATAGGTTCCTTTATAACTGTTATCTTCCTTCTCCAATGCAAAAACCAGTTCCCCACTCTCATCGCTTGTTTTAATTTTAGAATATTTGCTCCCCTCCTTTGTTAATGTAAATTCTGCCCCTGATAATAAGTCATTTTCGCTATTGTTTTGTTTATATAATAGAATCTGCCCCATTGTTCCTTCTATACCATCTGCAGTGGCGCCGCCAATGATTTCTATTTTTGAGTTTACTTCCGGAATTTCTCTCGCCCCTAATACTTTTACCGAATTGGTAATTGACTCTATATCTCTTAACGCAGTTAATTTATACCAGTAAAAAATTCGAACATGTTTCCCCTCTAATTCGTTTGCCTTGAAATTCATTTTCATTCCTTCATCTGTAATTTCTATTGATTCAGGGGTAACCTGATTGAAATATTTAGGATAAGTGTCCCACAGCATCTCCCACATTTCCATTGTGTATATTCCCTCTTGTACAGGTTCGCACCTCCCTCCATATAATCGTCACGGAGTGTATCCCAGTCGATAGCATAAATATCAAAATAACCATGTTCATTATATCCTTCCGTGTCTGCAGAGTAATACCTGTGAAAGGTTGAGTTTTCATCCAGCCAATCACAGATACCATTATGTGTTAGATTACATGTCTCTATGTCATGATTTTCTAGCATATCTATCGTGTACCCACCACCAAAAGTATCAGTAACTGTAACGGTATCAGTATCGATCAGTTGATCTGCTTCCAAATGGAGATCAATACACCAATAATAAGCATTCTCATAATAGTGACCATATTTAGATAAACCTGTAGGAATTTTCCACTCTGTACCTGGAACATACCCAGCTGATGTTCCCTCATACGTTATAGTGTCTGAAAATTCAAATATCCATTTGACAGGTTCTCCAGGATCTTGCTCCCAATATTGCCCCCTAAAAGAAATTGTCCCATGTATCTCATTCAATCCTTCAATTGCAGATGTGAAGACAACTCTCCCATTACCATCCTCATCGATAGTGATTTCTGCCAATTCAGTTTTTCCATCCGCCGCCAATGCGTGCAATGTCATGTTTCCAAATTCCTTAGGTACAGTGAATGTGAAATAGTCACCGTCCTGATATGATTGGCCATTTGCAGCTTCCCATGAGATGTCAAATGAATATTCCGATGTCGCCGGAAATACAACATTTCCACCATCTCCATGCGGTATTACAACCCAATCTTCCCCTTGCTTCACTTTCAATACACCACCCGACCAGATTATATAGTCTGAAACATTGGTTGGTCCATTATTATTAACTTTGTCCCTGCCGTTTGGAACTTCAGGTTCTTTCAAGTCTGTTGTTGACTCATTTTTTAAATCTGTATCAGCTCCCTCCGAATCTGGTTGTATCTCAGCGTCTGTGTCGGAAATTTTTTCTCCTATATACGTATAGCGTATGTCATTCGTGAAAGTAAACTCCCAGATGACTTGCATATCCTCCGCAGACTCTGAATATGCTCCTTGAAAAGAAATCACCCCAGATACCTCTGCCATTTCTTCAACCTTCTCTGTGAAGGTAGCTATTCCATGACCTTTCTCATCGATATAGACTGTTCCCAATATAGTCCCATCCTTAGCAACCAAATCTAAGGTTACATCTGAAAATTCCACAGGTACTGAAAATGTAAAATAGTCACCCTCCTGATATGATTGTTGACTATCAGCTCTCCACGTGATTGTATATTGATAGTCCCCAGAAGGAAATCCAGAGATGTTGACAATATCTCTGACAACCCACTCACCATCTGTTTCCACTTCCAATTTCCCATCTGACCAAGTTATGTCATTCGAAATATCTTCAGACTGCGCAATGTCCCTATCGCTTTCTCCCCATACTGCAATAGGTATCATCTCAACTAAAAGTAGCGCTGCTAAAAATACGCATAAAAAAGATGTTACTTTCCTGAAGCGCCCCCACTTTTCAATTATTTTGCACATGTCATCCCCCCATTCCACGCTACATACCTAACTCTCATCCCCATCTAGTTTTTATGTTTTTTAATTAATTCAAAAAATGTATTTATCCTCCTTCCTATTTTGGAAAATTTTCTTGCAAAACCGTGAGCGAGAATGATAATTTAATTAATTATAAAACTATGCCACTTTACATGAGAATTACTCTGGTATGAATTTTCCAAAAAAAATTCTATTATTTTTCTGTAAAAATAATAGAATTTATGAGTTTTAGGTACAAAATAATCCAATAACACCTGAAAAACCTCATACTAGTATGAGGTTTTAATCCCGCAGTAACGGGCAGTAATACCCCTACTGAAAAAAGTTTCACTTTATTATGATTTAACAAAACTTCCCCCCATTATAGACAATTTTGATATAATAAATTCAATTGCGAAACAAAGGAACGGAATAATAATCTCACTGAGGAGTGATGTGTATGTTAGAGGTAATTAGCCCTGCATTAAAAAGGCAATTGCGAATTATTCAGTACTTATATAAAAAAAAGGAACCGTGTAGAACGAAAGAACTCGCAGAATTACTCGAAGTATCTGAAAAAACTATTCGTGCTGATATGAATCATATCGACGAAAACTTTACTCTCCTAAATATAGAAGTAAGCTCAAACAGTCAGGTGAAATTAAACTGCTCAGATTATGTAGGAATAGAGTATGTGTATAGAAAAATAATGGATTTATCATTGGAATTCAAAATTTTTGAATATTTATTGAGTAACTCAGACCGTTCAATAGGTGAATATTTAAAAAAATTCTTTGTTAGTGAATCTATGTTTAGACGCATCATTCAAAAATGGAATAAAGCGTTCGCAAAAAGAGGATTGCCTGTCACTATTGATATATCTCCAGTAGTAACAGTACAAGGGAATGAGATGATAGTTAGGCAACTATATTATCGTTACTTTATCGAAAAATATGAAGGAGATTTTCAAAATGAATTCTGGAAAAAAGGAAACAGCATCTGGGAATTCATTACACGAGTTTGGAGCATTTTGGAAATGGATATCTCTTATTCAACTCACTTAAAGCTATCTTATTGGGTGTTCGTCAGCATCCAAAGAGTAAGGAAGGGATATTTTGTAGAAAAGGAGTATACAGAAACTGGAAAGAAAATTGCACAGTTATTATGCGATGAAATTAGCAAAGATATTGTATTTATAGAGCAATTTATGGGTTCTTCCCAGAGTTAGTTGAAAATCTTCATTTTCTCTAAAAGCAGGGTCTTTGTTCGCAAAGTAGAAAATTTGCATCGACCATACATGATTCTTTTAATAACCTTTAATTTGTTTATGCTCCCTTCGGCAAGACCATTATTATTTTCATAGGTTACTGCATTTTTTACGGCCTCAATGTCCCGAGTTAACCCATTCGTAAAACTCTCAAACTCTTGTATGTTAGTATTCTTGGCTTCCTCTATCCAAGAATCAAGTTCTTCAATACTTTTAGTGGTGAAGATGTTTTTAAACTTCCATGTTAAGTCATAAACTGTTTTCACAATAGGATGTTCTTCACAAATATGCTCAAATTGCTCTTGTGTAATCACTTTCATCTTTTCCAACGGCTTGTAAAGGAGATTTAGGATATTTGAACGCTCTATGATTTCGGTTTGAGTATCAGATTCACTAAAAACTTGAGAGCTTTCGCTCTTCCTCTGCTTCAATTCATGTACATAATGTCGCAAGTTAGATGCTGAACCGTTGTAGCCTTTTTCTCGGATTATTTCTTCTATTTTCGAGCTCATAAGCCCTCGTTCGAATAATTCCTTAATCTCCTCTTTGTAAGGATCTAGTATGCTACCTCGTTTTTTTCCATAAGAAGCATGTACCGGAGTGAAGTTTTCATCCAAATATCGCTTTATCGTTCTACGGTCAAGGCCCATTCTGCGGGATATTTCTCTGTTACTAAGTCCAAGCTTCTTTAACTCTCTCGCTTCATTTACATCTTTCATTTTCTTTTGTATCTTTTCTTCATGAATAATCGTTGTTTTCTTTTTGAATTTTTTCTGTTTTTCCTCTTCTGATTGACTTATTAATTTATCATATGTCCGAATGTCCATATTTAGCTGGGTGCATATCCAACTTTTACTTTTACCATCAGCTTGATATTGAAGTGCACGTTCCCACTTTTCCTCAAGTGTTAGTTTGCGATTGATATTGTTTTGAGAGATATCATCTTGTTGCGTGCAAATCACCTCACATTTAGGATCATCCACGGGTATTGTTACAGAGTTCTTTAGTTCCTTCTTTAATATATCAGACGCATATTTTGTTAGATTTTTAAAAATATGGAAACGGTCGCTTACTTGTACAGCTTCTGGATGTGCCTCTGTTATGGCATTATGATAAGTGATAGATCCATCTCTTGATACAACTTGGAGATTAGGATACGTTTTTAGCCATGCCTCAACGGCTTCTTCATCTCTGGAATCTATCATATCTATGATTCTATGTGTCTCCGCATCAACCATGATGGTTCCATATTTCTCCCTTTTTTTCATCGCAAAATCATCTATACAAACAATCGTTACTTCTTCTTTGTTGATTGAGAGATTCCCTTTTTTTTTAATAAGTTTGAGATAGTTGAACGACCAATATCTACAACGTTCTCTCTTAATATTTGTGAAGCTTTGACAGTACTGCAGTTCAAGGAGATATCCAAAATTTCATCCTCTAAGCGTTTGGTTTTCTTTGATTTATCATCAATAAAGTCAAAGCGCTCCGCAAAAGTGGTATGATTGCACTCAAGATTATCACAAAACATTTTTCTATTGGCCAAGATGATGATTACTTTTTTTTCTTGGATCGGCAGATCCTGGAAACTTTTATGGTAGGTAGAGTGCGCTCTAGTGGATTTGTGTCCGCAAAATGGACAGGTTACTCCCTTGCGATTTGAAGCAACGAAGATGTAAAATACATCATCGTCATATTCATGGGAAAGATAACTTAGATTTTTATCTAGCATTTTTACAAGTTCGTCCATTTTGCACACCTGCTTTTTATTTTAATTTTACAATATTTTTTGATACAAAATCAACTAACTCTGGGAAGAACCAATTTATGTATGACAATCACATACGATTATCAGTAGATCTTCTCGTCGATATGATAGAAATTCACGATTTTGACCTACTTTTATTGGAGCGCTTAAAAAAAGATATTTCCAGCTATGAGCATAAAGAAACAGGCCTATCTCTAGTGGCAATAAAAGAATTTTTATTTTCTTTATTCGAGTCTATAGATTATCAAGATGTAACTTTAGAAAAAACATCAATTTCTATCTATAATTCTCTAGTATTCTTAAATGAGGTTCCGTTTTTTTTCTACGATCCTTATCAAGCCTTTAAAGCGTATGTTAAAACAGAAAATCCTCAATTTATTGCAATATTTGAAGATTTTTTGGAGAAATCTGCCTTACCGAGCGCTTTCAAACAAAAAGACGAATTAAAAAA
>DAIDKD010000059.1:0-3108 GCA_027451065.1 Bacillaceae bacterium
AACGGGTCACGGCTGGACTTGTGAACCGTTTGGTATTACCGGCAGCGGATGGTTTCTTAATAAGGAGCCGCTCAGTCCCGATATTAAACAATATCTGGCAGAAGTCAACGGCAAACGTGAACTTTGGGGTAATGTGGCACTTAATACAAACTTTAAATCGAAAGTACCATACAACCATATTCATGACGACTCATTATTTAGAAGAGGCTGATAAATTAAGCCAACGCATCTGTATTATGAAAAATGGTCATCAAGAAATGGAAGGTACACCGGAAGAACTAAAGCGTTACACCAATCTAGATTTAGTACGGATTTCTTTTGATGAAAACGATATGAAGCGAAGACATTATCGCACGGTATTTGAAAAGGAACCGTATATAAAATCTATAAGATGTGAAAAGGATTCACTTATCTTAGAAGTAGACGATTTGAAAAAAGACTATAAACTGATTAATAAAATCGCAATGGAAAAAGACTTGCCTTATTGTTGTATTGAAATGATGAAGCCAAGTTTAGATGATGTATTTTTGGCAATCGCCGGAGGAGGGAGTTAAATGTCAGAGATTATGAACTTAGTAAAAAGAAGTGTCAAATGGCGTTTTCAAAACCCAGTAACGATTATGCTGACGTTAATCCAACCACTCATGTGGCTTCTGCTTTTTAGCAAGTTATTTGGAGCAAATCAAGAGAACTACACCCAATTTGTTATTGCGGGAATCTTAGTTATGGCAATTCTATTTGGATCTGGAATGAGTGGGATTTCTAATTATTCCCTAAAAGCAAATGGTAGTTATTATCGAGTGCTAATTTCGCCTATCAAAAGGCGTTCAATTATCATTGCTCATGCACTAGACGCTGAAATTTTATCCTTTATTCAATTGGGGGTGCTTCTACTCTTATCTTTTCTACTTGGGGTACGAATTGAAACAGGAGTATTAGGATTTTTGATATTAATTCCTCTATTGGCGGTGACATCATTCTTTGTATCAACTTTATCTTATTTTCTAAGCACAGTTATATCGGATGAAAATGGCTTTATTGCGGTGATAAATACTTTTACATTGCCACTCTTTTTTGTAAGTACAGCTTTAATCAGCAAGGAGTTGATACCAGGTATTTTTAAAATTCCTGCTGCTATCAATCCATTCTCATATGTCATTGATAGTATACGAAATATCATGATTGAAACGAGTGTTAATTGGGAGCTTTACCTCATTGCTATGGCAATTATGGTGATGTTAAGTATCTTAAATTTGAAACGACGGAACAGGCGCAAAGTGCGCCCGCACCATTTACCACATACAGCTTTTTCTATAATGGCCAGTTTGTTACGAACGAGATATTCGGAGAAAAGAAGTTTGAAAAGTTTTTGAAATTGACAAATCAAATATAGGATAAATCTGACTAGTTAAGTTTGTTGCTACTGTAATAAAAGAGGGAGTGGTGAAGGTGTATCATTTGAAGATGTAATTCAATTAACAAAAGAACAATCAAAGGATTAGTTGATAGATGAATACATTGTCTTTAGTTGGAAAGTTATCTTTTCAAGATGTTGTACAAACCATACGTCAACATTCTTACCAAAAGAGCGCCCAGAGTTAAAGAATCTTTAAATAATTATATTAATAGGTGCAGTGATGCTATAAAGCTCTCTGCACTTATTTTTTTAGGTAAAAAAGTAAGAGAAATGTGAAAGCTGGTAAAAATCGATCATCGTGAAAAAGCCTCAAGCTCCCAGTAGTAAGTGCCTTGAACTTTAGGAACTTACTACTGGGAGCAATTCATTTTTTTGCCACTCATGCTACCGATTTTTAATCACCATAAGCAAGATCATAGTCTTCTTTTTCATAGTCATCTATTACTCCAGCTTCCTTATGGGCTAAGTAAAAGCTTTTGCGATTAAATGTATCTAAAATCATTTTATCAAATGTGTTGGATTGAATGTAATGTTTAAAAATCACTGTGTCAGCTGGAAATACAACAATAAGCGTTGTTTCCAGTTCTTCCCCAAGGTCTAAATGAGCTTGCTTATATGCACCGTACTTACTTTTTCTTTCAAAAAGTGTTGCTGTAACAAATTTTACAAATTCCTTACTTGTTGCTTGTTCCAGTACATTAAAATTGATGAGAGATGTATCACATTTACTGCAAAAGATGACATCATGTACAGAAACTGCTTTACTTTTCGCTTCTTCGTTCTTCACGTGCTCTTCTAGTACATTCTGTAAATGTTGGAAGAACTTAGTGTCATCAGATAAATCTTGAAATCTTTCTTCAGGATTCTCCACACTCTCGGAAAAGGCCCTTGGCTCTACAACAACTTTCTCTTCAAATAGATTAAAACGAAAATGTACGAATGGAAGGCTATCAATTTGGAAAGTACCAGATTCACCAGGCTTCGGCATTGCTACATTCATAATTTTGATCATTGTTCTCACCCATTTCTTTTGAAAGATTTTATCCTTTTGGCATCTTCATTTTGTAAACAAAGTGAGTTGTATCTATTTTTAATAAATGATTATATCTTATTCATCGCATGATGGCAAGAGTTTTTTTGTAAAATTATTTATTTTCTAACTCTTTATTGGTGGAGGAGGGTTCCTTTGTATTGACCACGTGTGAAACTTAAATGCTAGTAGATGTCAGTCAAGAAGAAAATACATACTGTATGAGAAAAGATCAGTTGTTTTCATCCATTCCCAAAGATTTTAAGCTATTGCGATAAGCGACCATTTCTTCCTCGTTCGTATTGTCAATGATATACTGTAATTCCCTAATAATTTTTTCTTTCTCTTTCGGTAGAAAGCCGTTAATAGGTCTAAAGTTAGAAATCGTATTAGCTTGCAGCCTCGTTCGAAGTCTGAGATTTTCCAAAAGGGTAATCAGTTCTTCCAGTCTTTCTTTCTCTCCAGCCGGAACAAATTCACCTCTTTGTGCCATTTGATACAGTTCTGTGTCTGAAAACAAAGTCAGGGAATCAATATTGAGGAAAAAAGGATTTTGTACGAAATAGGGACTAATCTCATTGAGTACCTTTGCTGTATTCAATGCATTGCGTTGCCCGTTTCCCTTTCCAGCTAAACCGGTCATGTAAACAAGGTAGTACTC
>DAIDKD010000059.1:3118-13684 GCA_027451065.1 Bacillaceae bacterium
CTGTTCTGTAATATCTGCTGATGTATAGCCTTTGTTCACGAAAGAAAGCGTTTCATCATCCCCGCTTTCCATACCGATACTCAAACCGTTAATTCCCATAGCTCGCAATTTCTTTAACTGCTCCACACTCTTAGGTTTTATATCACGGATACCTGCAAACATGGCAATAGTTTGACACTTAATCAAATAATCCCGTACGGTCAAGGCACGAAGTTTCAATCTTTCAAAACTCATAGCGAAGGGGTTTGCTCCTGTAAGGAAGATACGCCGGGTATTAGGCTGATAACTTTTTATTTCCGCTAAATCTTCCTCAAATTCTTCCATTGGTGTGACACGGAAGCATTCATTACGATAAAGGCTGCAAAATTTACACTTGTTATAGGTGCACCCAGATGTTGCCTGTATGATTACAGAGTACGCTTCATAAGGTGGTCTCCATGTTCTTCCTGTAAAGTGCATAGTAACAGCTCCTTTTATGTTTATTAAAAGTACTGACTTTCATTGTTAATAGTACTATTTTTAGTAGTAAGAATGAAAATATATAGTACTTTATTTTTAGGAATAGATTGCAGTATACTCATAAATAAGGAGGGGGTTTTCGTGCAGAAAAATTCAGCAGAAGTGGAACGCTGTGCAACTGTAGCTACAATACAAAAGATTTTAGGTGGCAAATGGAAAATTGAAATCCTTTATTATATTTCTTTGAGGACAAGACGGTTCGGTGAATTACAGCGCCAGATAGGAAATATATCCCAATCTACGTTGACAAAACAACTTAGAGAGTTGGAAGCAGATGGATTTGTTTCACGATACATTTATCAAGAGATTCCCCCAAAAGTAGAGTATTCTTTGACCGACTTGGGAAAGAGTTTCATACCTGTCATTGAGCACATGAAAC
This sequence comes from Bacillaceae bacterium, assembly GCA_027451065.1. Lineage (GTDB taxonomy): Bacteria > Bacillota > Bacilli > Bacillales > Bacillaceae_G > DAIDKD01. The sequence goes on from DAIDKD010000059.1 coordinate 4,017, forward strand.
AATGGGGAGAAGATCATTTGAGCAAAGAAAGGTACTGATTCACTGAGGTAAATATTAGAGAAAATCTACTATTGAAAAGTGAATTGTTAATAAGAACGCTTATATATTTGACCAACTTCTTTCGATGTTATTGTATAATGTCTTTAGGGAAGAAGAATCTTCTATGTAAGAAAGGATGTCGATATTGTGCGAAAATTCAATAGTACGGGTACTTGTGTACACAATAAGCATTATATGGTAGATGTTAGTGATAAGCTGCAGCAAATAATGAAATTAATTAATGCTGACGAGTACTTTACTATCAATCGGCCTAGACAGTATGGTAAGACGACTACATTGAGTTTACTTAGAAAAAAACTTATTGAGGATTTCCTGGTACTTAGCTTAAGCTTTGAACGCTTAGGCGGGGAGTCTTTTTCGGATGCAAAGACATTTATTCATACATTGTATTTGAATATTAGAGATGACTTAGAATTCCAAGATGAAATAGATTTGTTAAAAGTATTAGATGAGATGGAGGATATTGATAGCTTTGATAATCTAAGCCGCTTTTTAACTAAGTTTGTGAAAGCTAGTTCTAAAGAGGTTATATTAATGATTGATGAGGTAGATAAAGCTAGTAATAGCTTTATACTTATGGACTTTTTAGGGGTGCTAAGGTCTAAGTATCTGGGCAAAATAGAGGGACGTGATGAAACCTTCAAGTCGGTAATATTAGCTGGGGTTCATGATATTAAAAATTTAAAATATAAACAGTCCAATGAAAGAGCTAAATACAATTCTCCATGGAATATAGCTGTAGATTTTAAAGTTAACATGGATTTTACTTCTGAAGAAATAGAAACCATGCTTGTAGACTATTGTAGTGAACGTCAGATTATATTTGATATGCCAGCTATAGCGAATCGGATTCATTATTTTACGAACGGCTACCCTTTTTTAGTAAGTTATTTGTGTAAAATTATTGATGAAGATATTGAAGGTGCTGATAAATGGGTGGTTGGGAATGTCGATGAGGCAGTGAAACTCATGTTAACTAGGCAAACAACTAATTTCGACAGCTTAATTGCCAACATTGAAAATCATAAGGATTTATACAATTTAGTTTGGAGTGTGTTAGTAGATGGCAAGCAAATAGAATATAACCTACACACTCCAGCAATGAGGAAAGGGATTTTGTACGGAGTGATTACCAATGATGACGGCTGGGTTCGTATCCACAATCGAATTTACAGTCTTATCATTCATAGTTATTTGGTTGGAGTCTTAAAAACAGAAGAATCAACAGACGTACTCCAATTCTACCCGTCGATTCAGTTTATCAAAGCGGATGGCTCATTAAATATGGAGCTTATATTGGAGAAGTATATGGAAGCAATGAAGAAGCTTCATGATGACAAGCAAGATGCATTTATTGAAAAGAATGCCAAGTTATTATTTTCATTATTCATCAAGCCAATTGTGAATGGAAAAGGATTTATTTACTATGAACCTGTCATAAGTGATAGAAGACGGTTAGATATAGCAATTACTTATAATCAGTTTCAGTATGTAGTGGAATTAAAAATATGGCATGGCGAGCAATATTTTCAAACTGCGCAAGAGCAGCTTTATGACTACTTGGTAAAAGAAGATTTGGATATAGGTTATTTGGTTGTCCATAATTTCAACAAAAATAAAGAATTCAAAACAGAGCGATTAGATTATCTTGATAAGAAATTTTTCGTTGTGTATGTGTGAAGGTAAAAAATGCGCTGTATCTAATGAATAGGTACAACGTATTTTTGTTCGTGGTCACATTTTGGTCATGAAACGGAAGTAATTCGTGATGAACAGGAGCTTGTTGCTGCAGGTGAAGAATATGGATATACTGTACCAGCTGCAGAAGTGGAGTATTTGAATACTTCTGTCCCAATTATATCTTTATTGGAATCGTACCTAAATATCCCTAACAATACTATCATAGCAATTAGGGACGAGGCACTAAAAATATATTATCATTCTGAACAACCCTTACATGACAAACTTAAAAGCATTGCTGAGATGTCTAGGGAAAAACTGTTTATTGCTAAAAATAATTCTAACTTGCTATTTCAAATTGAGAAAAGTGGTATTCATGTTATTGAGAAGAACGTGGGGGAAAGGCAGAGGCTTATAGTGCATGGAGAGAAGATGGGAAAACTTCAATTATAATGTTTCTATTCAGGCATTAGAAATGCGGGCTTTCAAATTAGGATTAATTACTTCACAACAAAATACGTACTTTTATCGAATGATGACAAAGAGCGGCTATCGTGAGAAAGAGCCTTTGGATGATGAAATGGTCTTAACGAGACCGGGAAAGATAAGAAATATCATGCAGCTTGTATTTTCAAATGACTTACTCTCTTTAGCGGAGCTTCAAGAAAAGCTTCATGTTGAAACTGATTATTTAGGAAAGCTATTTTCAGTCGAAGATGTATTTTTCCAACAGTTCCAAGAAAAAGAAGTCTTCTCTAATTATGGAAATGTAATCTCTGCTAAATTTGGTGGGGGATTTTAACATGATTCGCCGAGTAAATGACTTAGGTAAGAATCTATATTGAAGGTATTGGTAATACACCTCCAGAGGATGTTGGTGGTGAGGGCGGATATGAAAACTTTCTAGAAGCAACTTCTGATTCGACAGTAGCCTAGCTCATATCATGAATATATCAAAAATTACGATCAATTGAGAATGCCAGACTAAATCATCTTCACCAACAATTTACCTACCATCCCTTCAATCTCCTCCGGTGTCTTCTAAGATCGTAATGGATTTTACTTCTGAAGAAATAGAAACAATGCTTGTAGACTATTGTCATGAACGCCGCATGACATTTGATATACAAGCAGTAGCGAAGCGGATTCATTATTTTACCAATGGCTACCCTTTTTTAGTAAGTTATTTATGTAAAATTATTGATGAAGATATTGAAGGCGCTAATAAATGGGTGGTTTGGAATGTTTTGGTAGACGGGAAGCAAATAGAATATAATTTGCATACTCCAGCGATGAGAAAAGGAATTTTGTACGGAGTAATTACCAATGATGACGGCTGGGTTAGAATTCACAACCGAATTTATAGCCTTATCATTCACAGTTATTTGGTTGGAGTATTAAAAACAGAAGAATCAACAGACGTACTCCAATTCTACCCGTCGATTCAGTTTATCAATGCGGATGGCTCATTAAATATGGAGCTGATATTGGAAAAGTATATGGAAGCAATGAAGAAGCTTCATGACAGAGCGAGTAGATTATCTTGATAAGAAGTTTTTCGTTGTGTATGTGTAAACGTAAAAAATACGCTGTATCTAATTAATAATAGGTACAGCATATTTTGTTCGTGGTCACATTTTGGTCACGAAACATATTACATTGAAAGTTGGTGGCCGTAAAGAAACTCTTCAAAACAATCTTTGCGGTAAAGCAGCCACTCCGAATGTACTTGTTTACCATAAGACTTGCGGCAGTGTACTATGCTATTCTCGCACTATTAGGGAAAGCCACAATTGTATCACCGCTATATATCGTATTATTTGCTCTATCTAACATGGTATTCGGTGGCGGACTTGAAGAGGTGAGGTGGCGTTTCATCTTACAGCTAGCATTAGAAAAAAGATTCCCTTTGCTATTGCAACAACAGGAATAGCTGTCATTTGGGAAGTTTGGCACTTGCCTTTGTTCTATATCCAAGGAACATATCAGTTTAATCTGAACTTTGGTTTATTTGTGATTAATGTATTTGACTTATCGAAGAATATACCATCAACAAATGCTGAAATAATAGGATTTGTATTTCCTGTTCATCATTGGAATATGCCAAGTAGAGTAAGAGAATTTGTTTGTAATAGCAATAAATCTAATTGAAGCGTTAAAATAGTGCGAGAGCAAATGAAGTAGTAAATGGCTATACAAAAATTCAGGCTGACAAAGGTTGGGTTAACCTCCATGGAATATTGGGGGTTGATTGGGAGTAGGCTTTTATTAAAACCGAAAAATTAATAAAAGTAAGCGGTTGAATATAGATAAATAGAATGGTACATTATATTTATCAAATATTTTTCTAGGTAGGAGATTGTATGTTAAATGCAACAGATATCGAGAAGTTGAAGAGGCCTGTTATGTGCTGCACAATCACGAACATTTTTAGAAAGATACATAAAGTCATTTGCAGTCGAAAGAGATTTATACCAGAACTTCTTTTTATCAACATAAAATTTGATAAAACTCGCTAATTGTCCATAAGACATCAACTCTATTAAAACCCAGATTGAGGGATTTACTTTACGCTTGTCATACAAGTCTTTATGATACCCCTTTGGGTTCTTTGAATCTTCTAAAATTTTAAGTGCTGAATGAGTATAGTTCTCTTGTAATCTTCGTGTTGTTTCTTGGTCATTCTTTGGATTTTTAGCAATACCATCATATTGATAGCTACTGTACTCCTCGACTATTCTATATCCATCTTCATCACTTTCTGTAATAAGGTGCACCAACAAAGTTTTTATTGCATGTTCTACATCTAGCGATAGTTTAATTAACAAGTATCTTAAGTGCATGTCAATGGTTGCGATGTCTGTTAAATTAGCGAAGTCAAGATATTGATACTTACCATTATTGTCTTTTATAAAGTTTTTCCTATATGATGTGACTTTATAGTAATAGGAGTTTTCCTTCAAGTAGTTCTGGGCTTGAAATTCAGTTGTATGAATAAAGGTTATACCCTTAAATTTCAAGTATTCAATCTGTTCCCCTACTGTTAATTTCTCTTTATTCTGTACTTTTTTTAAAACGGGATAAATATCTTTCCCTTCATATTGTTTTAAATCTTTGATTTCTAATTCATTTTCTATTAATTCCTCTTTTTTCCGGTTTTATTAAACGTTATTGAGCCATTGCAATTTAATAAAAGGAAATTCTCTAAGCCACAATTAAAACAATATCTTAAAAAAAGTGGGGTGAATCAGAGACTTATAAATATTTATTCATCTAATTTAAAAGTCCACGATCTATGTAGCTTATTGTGTCTACATGATAATTATGTAAAAGGAATAAGGGTACGTAAGGAGCGAAAGAAGGAGATGAACAAGCTCATTGAAAGGGCTATACGAGAAAAACACTTATATTATAAGACAGAAGCTTTAGGAGAAGTTGTAACGATTTTTAAAACATTAATAAAAAATTATAAACATTGATTTGAAATAATATTAGTGGTATAATTACTCTTAGATGAAAGACCCTTCCGAAAGGTCGTCAGGTGTCGGGGTAAAAGCTGCTGCTTGATTAAAGGAAATAAGATACCTAAAACAAGCATTTGTTGTGTGTTTGTTTTAGGTATTTTTTTGGACTATATGGATTTACTTGCTGTATCTTGACTTCCCTCAAAGGACACAACGATTCCTCATGTACTAATAATAGTTACATTTCATTCCCCAACTTATTACAAAGACCGCTAGACAAATAAATATGTTTGTCTATTAGATCAATACCTTCAATTTGAAGGGAGTAAAGGTTTCAGTCCTTTAGTGGAGGAATAGGAACTAGAGTTAGCGGTGACAGGCTCCTCCTATCGACAGGCAAACGTATATATTAGAACAATTTCTAAGCTATTCCGTCATGAGCCACGAGGCACTAAGGTAATATTTTGCACGTAAAGGAATATTGATTACCACCAAGCCACAGGACTCTTAACAGCTTAGTGAAATTAGTTACCTCAGTGAATGCTTGGTAAAAAAACAAATGATTGCTATGATAAATATCGATTTAGGATTAAGGAGCAAAATTTCTAGTGGCTATATAATGGGAATAGGAATGTACTTGTTAATAGACATAGTAGTCTATGCATCAATCAAAAAACATATTATATTGGAAGTTGGTAGCTACATCCATGTATAATTATGTGTAACAAGGTATGGGAGAGATAAGCAATGGAGGAATCAATACCAAAGAAAACAAGGATACTATATATCTACGAGCTACTCAGAAGAGGTGATGTACTTAGAAAAAAAGATATCGCTGAAAAACTCGATGTTAGCGAGAAGTCCATTCAACGTGATATAGATGACTTACGACTTTATTTATATGAAATGAAACCTTTCGCTGAGATTGCATATGATAAAAAGGAAAAAGGTTATGTGCTGCATACAGACGAACATGTCTGGCTACAAAAGAGTGAGATTCTAGCAATATCCAAAATTTTATTAGAGAGCAGAGCTTTTTCCAGAGAAGAGATGGAGTGCTTATTGGACAAGCTTTCTTTACAAACAGAAGCAGAAAATAGAAAACATGTCCAACAAGTAGTAAATAATGAGAAATTCCATTATCAGGAACTCCAGCATCCGACTCATCTTGTAGATAAAATCTGGGACATTAGCAGAGCAATTCGCTATAAAAAAGTCATGTCACTCACATATAAGCGCGAATATGTACAGGACGAGAAAACACGGGATATTTACCCTGTAGGATTATTGTTTTCCGAGTACTATTTTTATTTAGTAGCTTTCTTAAAAGATTACGACTTTGAGTTCCCAACAATTTATCGCTTGGATCGTATGCAGTCATATGTGGTCAAAGATGAGCATTTTTCTAATCCCCATGATGAAAGGTTTGAAGAAGGGATATATCGAAAGAAGATTCCTTTTATGCAGCCAGGAGAACTGTTTACTGTAAAGTTTCGTTTTTTTGGTCAATCTATAGAAGCGGTACTTGATAGATTTCCCCATGCACGGATTTTAACAAGAAAAGAAAAAGAAATAGAGCTGGAGGTAGAAGTATTTGGCGGTGGAATCAAAATGTGGTTACTAAGTCAGATGCCTTATGTAGAGGTTTTATCACCAGAAACACTTCGCGAAGAAATAAGTGAAATACTAGAAAGAAGTTTATCAATGCACCAAACCAGCACTTGAGTGGATTTTTTCCATTTAAGTGCTTTTTTCTTGAAAAAAATCAGCAGATGGACACAGGACTGACCATGTATTTTTTATAAAATAACCTCAAAGGAAGCGATAGAATGTGGAGGAGGCTAGGGATCAAATGAGAAATAAGATGGAACTGATGCAGTTGTATAAAACATGTGAAACAGTCACAAGATTGATTGAAGAAAATCTGGATGCCTACATTGAAAAAGGAAACTCAAGAGAATTTGAAACAGCACTTACCCAATTGCTATTTCAAATTACTCTTCAGTTGAACGATGACTATTTACAGAAACTCTAGGCTTTAGAAACTTTGATAATTCAATTAAAAAGTGGATTTCCTCTTCTGTATAGTCAAAGAGGGCAACATGAAGCTCATCAAATTTAGAAGAGATTGTTTGCTCAGATTCCTCACCTTTGATGATATAGTCAATGGAAACATGAAACACTTGTGATAATGTACACAGCTTTTCTATGCCGATGCCACTTTCTCCACGCTCAACAAGTCCAATGAAGGAAGGTGAAGCACCAATTATTTCACACAATCTTTCTATTGTAATATTGTTATTCTTACGAAGCTTTCGTATTCTTGCACCAATCACTTTCCAATCTAAATCCATATCATTCACCTCAAAATAATTGTAGGTAATAGGGATATCACTTGCAATGTAGTTATACTATTATTAAAATAAATAGTAACACTAGTGTTTGTTTTGAAGGCATAATATATTCAAAATATAGGAGGGGATGGATGGGGAGAGAGGTGTTATTTTCTTTTTGGAAATATATGTTTATCATTTGTTTTTTCAAAAAAATAGGGGTATTAAAAATGGCTGGATATTGTAGTAAGTGTGGGGTGAAGGACCAAGTTTTGTAATAGTTGTGGAGTTTCTCAGGTGGAAAGTAGCGTAAATCAAGATACTGTTAGTAGTACTAATCCAGAAAAGCATAAAAATGAGAATATAGAAACTATCGTCAATAGCAGTAAAAAGAGTTTGAAGAAAGAAATAAGTACGGAAAATTATATCAATTAGGAGGAGGACAACATGCGAAAAGCTAGAATTTTTTCTGTGAAAAAACTAATTCTTCTAATTATGACGGTGTTTACTGTTATTTTTCTAGCTACTGGATGTGGAGGAGAAGAAGAAGCAATTACGATTGTAAAGGAAGGTTGCTTTGAATCATATCCAGATGTACCATTAGGTGAAGCCATCGAAGAATACTTGTCAGATGTAGAGTGGGGAACTTTTGAAGCGAATGGTGAAACGTATGTCGATGTAACTGGAAAGGTTTCTTATGTTCGTGAAGGCAGTGGGAAAGTTACAAACCTTGATGATGGTGCAGAAGCTTTCATGCAATTTAACGTAGATATAGAAACAAGCTATTTTGAATGGACTGTCTATGAAATCGATGGTTTAGAACAATCACATGATGAATTCAGGTCGTTTCTAGCCCAGAAACAAGATGCACTTGAACAAGCAGCAGCAGAGGAAGAGGCAGATAGAATAGCAAAAGAAGAGGAAGAAGCTGATAAATTGGCAGCAGAAAAGAGAGAAGCAGATATTATTACGCAGATAGAAGGAGCTACTCCAGCAAAAGAAGTAATAGCAAACTATGAGTTTGAAGAATCCGCTGTAATGGACATCACCATAAATGGAACTTCCGTAGACTACGATATATTAGAGCCTTCAATAATTGAAGATGAAAGTGGTGTTGAATGGATTGTCTTAAGAAAAGATGAAGAAGAGAAAACAGCGTTAATTTTAAGGAAAGAAGAGTTAGAATTCGAAACACAATTTAACAATATGTTTGGAAATAATGATTATATTGGTTCTGTACTAGCTGAAGAAATGGATAACTATTTTCATAACAATGAAAGTATGGATTTAAAAGTTTATGCATTACCTGTAACTTTGAATTTTTCTGAAAATAGACTTGAAAGTACTGACTCAGTTGAATTTGTTTCAGAAGAATTAACAACAAAGGGAGACGGTGAACCTACAGCATTTGCATTAAGTGCTTCTGATGTTTTAGATGCATTTCCAACATCAGATACGAGAATCCCAACTGAAAATGGTTGGTGGTTACGTACTCCTTATAGTAACGGGGTACTAGGTGTTAATGAAGACGAAGAAATTGATTGGTATACAGCTAAGTATACTTTTTATACTTCTTTACGCCCTGCTATGTTAATAAGCTTAGACGGTGAAGTTACTAAATTAAATGACTTGCAATTAGAAATTAAAGAAGTAACGGTAGGTGAAGAAAAAAGAGAAATAACAGATGTAGTAGCTGGATTGATTATGGGGTTAGAGAGCGCATCAAACGGTGGAACTTCAAGTAGTTTAACTTATTACATTGATCCAGATAGCTCATTGTATCAAGAACAAATAGATTTAATTGATCGCTATCATCAATCGGGAATTCACGTAGAAGTGGTGGATTTTAGTATTGATAACATGATGCAAAATGATGACAATTCATATACTGTCATGACAATAGAGCAATACAAAATTCATAAAAATGAAGAGACATCTGATCTTACACAAAATACTATTTACACTGTGAAAAATATAGATGGAGAATTTCTGGTAAGTAGTATGGAATTGGACAATTAAGAATAGTATGATAAAAACTACTATTTCTACATGAACCACTTCTCAGTTAATAGGAGGGTGATTCATGTAGAAAATGGGGGTAATGTCGTAATTTGTCTGATAATTTTTTATG
>DAIDKD010000060.1 GCA_027451065.1 Bacillaceae bacterium
GAGCCGAAGTGGGCTATCACCTGCTTGCCGTCCCAGTTGGCAGGGATGGTGATGATGCGGCGGTATGAACCCACGTGGTTGCGCTCGTTGGGATATGAAAGATTTATCAGTAAGTGATGCTAGCGAAATGATTCAAACAGCAGTAGATCATGGAATTGATTTTTTTGATCATGCGGATATTTATGGCGGCGGCACGTCTGAAGAAATTTTTGCGAACGCTTTAAAAGAAACTAGCATAAAACGTGAGGATATTTTGCTGCAAACAAAATGTGGCATTCGCAAAGGCTTTTTTGATTTTTCCAAAGAGCACATCATTAACTCTGTGGAAGGAAGCTTAAAACGTCTACAAACGGATTACGTTGATATATTATTATTACATCGTCCTGATACCCTTGTGGAACCAGAAGAAGTAGCGGAAGCTTTTCTTGAATTACATAACAGCGGGAAAGTAAAAAGTTTTGGTGTAAGTAATCAAAATCCAATGCAAATTGAATTGTTGCAAAAATTCGTAGAGCAAAAGCTAATTGTCAATCAATTGCAATTTAGCATTATGCATACCGGAATAATTGATATGGGAATCAATGTGAACATGAAAAACCCAGAAAGTGTAGATCATGATGGAGGTATTTTAGATTACTCCCGCTTAAATGATATGACAATTCAAGCGTGGTCTCCTTATCAATACGGCTTCTTTGAAGGAGTATTTCTAGATAACAATAAATTCCCTGAGCTAAATGCAAAAATTGATGAAATAGCCGAGAAAAAAGGTGTAACCAATACGGCAATTGCTACAGCATGGATTCTTCGCCACCCTGCTCGAATGCAAGTTGTAGTCGGTACAATGTCTCCGACTCGTTTAGGACAAATCGCCGCTGCATCGACCATTACATTAACGAGAGAAGAATGGTATGAGATTTACCGAGCAGCAGGGAATATTTTACCTTAAAAGCCCGATTGGTTTAACTAATTAGGGATGTCCTAAAAGTCGATTTATTTTCAATAATATAGAAAGAGTCAACTGCAATGAAAAGCTTGATTTCATTGCAGTTGACTCTTTCGGCAGGCTATCTGAAAAGGGAGGCTTTTTCAGATAGCCTGTTTTATGTAATAAATCGCAACAACTCCTCATTAAACTCATCTCTTTGATCATAAAATGCCCCGTGGCCACTATTCTCAAAAGTAACTAACTTAGAATTCTCAATTCCTTGTTTTTGTACGATAGCTAATTGATAGGGAACCACTTGGTCATGGAGACCATGGATAATTAAAGTTGGAACATATATTTTTGGAAGATCCGCAAATAATTCTTCAGCTAACCAAGCTTCAGAAATTGCGATAGTAGACCAACTAGCCGCTTCTAAACCTAAGCCAAAAAACCAATCGGAAAAAGCCTGTGACATCTTTTTATGAAAGAAAATCTCTCCAAAGTCTCTTAGCATTTTCGGACGGTCATCATAGGCTCCTCTAATAAAAATCTTCTCTATGTCTTCAGCCTTCTGCCCGTAAGGAAACCCTGGACGTTGAATCAAACTAGGCGCCGCCGCTGCAAAAAGGGCCAGCTTGGCAACTCCGTATCCACCATGCCGTGCCATATATCTAATGGCAATCGCTCCTCCTGTAGAATGCCCAGTCAGAATAAAATTTTGTAATCCTAATGCTTGAACGACACATAAAATATCATCAGCAAGTCGGTCGTAGTGATAGCCCCAAAGAGGTTTGTCAGATTTTCCGAAACCTCTTGTGTCTACACCGATACAGCGATAACCTAATGGTACAAGCTGATTGTATTGATATTCAAACATTTTATGATTCGCTGGCCATCCATGGATAAACAAAATTGTTTTCCTTCCAGACGGATTTATATCATTCACATAAATTCGGACATTTGATTCAGTCTGTATGCATAATTCCATTTATATAACCTCACAAAAAAGTATTTATTATTATATGGTATTCATCATTCTGCTTTCCCATGATAAAATTCACTATATTATTTTTATAATATAACTGATTGTGATACAATAAATATAGTGGATATTACTTTGAAAAGAGGAAAAAATCACTTGCTTCATATATTTTGGAATAATACAAGGGGGAATTATCATGAAGTTAAAAGATAAAGTATTATCATATGAACTAAAAAAGCATCGAGTAAGTGTGTTTCACGATACGAAGAAAAAGGGGCCTGTTACGAAGACCAAAAAAGCAGAGACAGCTGTAAAAGCTTAATTGCTTATATAAAAAACACGTTGACATTTATGAAGTGTCCATATAGAGTATATAATAGATTAACGAAAGGAGGATTATTGAAAATGATGCATGCAGGAAGACTACGCCAGAAAGCTTTGAACAACAAGTAATTTTATATGTTCAAAGGCTCTGTTTTCACACAGCAGAGTAAGCGGGAGTGGTCTGCACATTTTTAATAATCTTCAACGGGAAAGTATCCATTTTTTACGTGAAGAAAGGCAGATATACATCTGTCTTTTTTTGTATGTCTTTTTTCAGTCATACAAGTGGAGGCTTATATTTACTCTTCACCATCGACAGCTGCCTGTCTGCTGTTTTGTGATTACATCCTTTGAACCTTACAATTCATAAAAATGAACAAATTGAAGGAAATAAAAATGAATACATTGAAAGTGAAACAATTAGCAAAAAGTAAAGGATTAGATATTTTAGAAGACACAATAAAAATCAATGAGTCTGGTGTTGACTTCCGAGTAGCATATGCCAAAGATCAAAATGGTGATAACTGGATACTAATGTAACTGGTTTAATTGATTGGACAGAAGTGGGGATAGCAGATGTATCAGTGGACTTCATGTCGCATTATCTCCTCTTTGGTAAAGATGGATTGTCAAAGCTAATTGACGCTTATGACAATGCGGGGGGAAAGACTTGGTCTAGAATGAATGAGCATATCATTGAACTTCTATCAACAAGTGGCATTACTGTTGCTGAATATGCTCAAACATCAGGTTTGGAAGACATGCATGAGGCAGCCAAACACATGCTTGCAAGCGAATAGTTTTCACCGAATAGGTATATGAGGTTTACACACTGAAATTACCGATAGACCAGTGTGTAAACCTTACCGAAAAAGTGATAAAGTGATGTTATTCCATTTTTTTAAAACACATGGTATGATTAAAAAAATGGAGGTGTTAGTATATGCGGTTTACAGGTTTCGAACCGGCTGATTTTGATTTATTTCTCATCAATGGACTAGAAGAACGAATGGAAATCCTCATTCAGCAGCTTCGTCCGAAGTTTTATGATCTAGGAGAAGATTTAAAAGAAGAATTGTCGTTTATCGTAGGAGAAGAAATAGTTCCTCACGTAGCAAAGCATGCAAGACGTAAGAAAAATCCTCCCAATGATTCTTGGGTGGCATATGCTTCAAGTAAATTCAGAGGATATAAAATGCAGCCTCATTTCCAAATTACAGTATGGCACGATCATGTTCTCATACAATGGGGGCTGATCTACGAAGCAAAAAATAAAGCAGTTTTTGCTGACAATTTGATCTCACACATAGAGGAAATAAAAGAAAATATCCCATCTCATTTCCAATGGTCAAAGGATCATATGAAACCAGAGGGAGTAGTTCAATCAGAAATGACCGATGAAGATTTTCAAAACTTCGCCAATCGTTTGAAGCACAACAAAAACGGTGAAATAATGGTCGGGTTGAGGCTCACTAAGGAAGAAGCGATACATATGACCCCGGAGGCATTTCGCGAAACAGTTCTAGAAACATGGAAAAAGCTAAGCTTCCTGCATCGCTTATCTTTTTAGAAATGAAATAATCATACATACAGCCTGCCGAAAGAGTCAACTACGATGAATTGCGATGAAATCAAGCTTTTCTAAGTTGACTCTTTCTATATCATTGAAAATAAATCAACTTTTTGGACAGCTCCTTGATATTTATTTAGATTTTTTTAAAGAAAATGAGGGAGTTCTTTTTGATGAAACTGAATATTATCATTCATCCCCGCATTTTTCAGACAATTTTATGCATTCTATAAGGTAAGAGGCATTTTAAATAAATCACGATATGAAAAAAAAAAGGTGATCTAATGACAAATGAAGCAAAATGGAATTTAGATAACAGTTATGTCCGGTTACCAGATCTATTTTACAGTAGCTGTCAACCAGCTCCCGTATCCTCACCAAAATTAGTCATTTTGAATGATTCTTTAGCAACTTCTCTAGGATTAAATAAGCAGGAACTTAGAAATAAAGATAGTATTTCTGTGTTTGGAGGAAATCAGCTTCCTGAAGGAGCGGCTCCTCTTGCACAAGCGTATGCTGGTCATCAATTTGGTCATTTCACCATGTTAGGAGACGGTCGTGCTATTTTACTTGGTGAACAAATCACGCCTACAGGACAACGATTTGACATTCAATTGAAAGGTTCAGGTAGAACACCGTACTCTAGAGGAGGGGATGGGCGAGCTACACTAGGACCAATGTTACGTGAGTACATTATTAGTGAAGCGATGCATAGGTTGGGAATTCCTACTACCCGTAGCCTTGCAGTGGTAACAACTGGCGAGACAATTATTCGTGAAAAGCAATTACCAGGTACCATTTTAACTCGTGTAGCTTCCAGTCATATTCGGGTGGGAACTTTTCAATATGTTGCAAAATGGGGTTCAATTGAGGAACTTCAAGTGTTAGCTGACTATACAATCAAGCGGCATTTTGCAAATATTGAGGGAGCTGAGAATCAATATTTATCATTACTACAAGAGGTTATTCGACGTCAAGCTAGTCTCATTGCCAAGTGGCAGTTAGTCGGTTTTATTCATGGGGTAATGAATACTGACAATATGACCATTAGTGGAGAAACCATTGATTATGGTCCTTGCGCTTTTATGGATATCGCTGATCCGACAACTGTATTTAGTTCAATAGATGCACAAGGTCGCTATGCTTATGGCAATCAACCATATATTGCTGCTTGGAATCTTGCACGATTTGCTGAAACCTTGTTACCATTATTGCATCATGAACAAGAGGAAGCTATTAGAATTGCTGAGAATGCAGTTTCAGATTTTATGAAGTTGTACCGTAGGAATTGGCTTGAGGGAATGCGAGCAAAGCTAGGAATGTTCAATGAGGACTCAGAGGATGAAGCTCTTATAGGGGAGCTCCTTCGCATGATGGAAGAGCAGCAAGCAGATTATACGAATATCTTTCGCGCATTAACTTTCGATACGTTAGTGGATATGGAGTTATTTAAGATGCCAGAGTTCGCTAAGTGGTATAAAAGATGGAAAGCAAGACTCCGTAAACAACCAGAATCAGAACGCTCCTCTCATGAATTGATGAGGAGAAGTAATCCGGCAATCATTCCTCGGAATCATCGGGTTGAAGCCGCATTAGAAGCGGCAGTGGAAAAACAAAATTATGGCGTAATGGAGCAGCTTCTTCATGTGCTTGCAAATCCTTATGCCCACACTCAAGAGCAACATGATTATTGTACACCGCCTGCACCATCAGATTGTCCTTATCAAACTTTTTGTGGTACTTAATTTACCTCACATTAATAGTTCGAATCCTTACACTCCATACTCCTATAAGAGCAATCTAAAAAAGGCATCCACAAAGGATGCCTTAGCTATTTAATAAATAAAAATTAAAGTTTCGTTACGTTAGTAGCTTGTGGTCCACGGTTGCCTTCTTCTACGCCGAATTCAACTTTTTGACCTTCTTCAAGTGATTTGAAACCGTCACCTTGGATTGCTGAGAAGTGAACGAATACATCGTCTCCACCCTCTACTTCAATGAATCCGAAACCTTTGTCTGCATTAAACCATTTTACTGTACCTTGTGTCATTTGAACGACCTCCAAAAATATATTAAATAATTATAATTCTTCCAACGAATAAAAAACCTATTAAAAAAGTATCGAACAAACACTTTTTTAATAGGTGAATGTATTTAACGATGAGCCGACTTAATTATTAAATTAATTATATAACATAAATCGATGTTTGTCTATAAAAAGTTTTAGATAAGGTAGAACGTAGATTTTTTCTACGTAGGTTGATTAGTAGAACTCTAAGCATAGTCGGGGGCTTAGTGTTTTTAATTATAGATTTGTAAAGATTTATACGACTTTAAGCTAGAGAGGCAATAGCCTTTAAATATTGTAAAATAAATTTATGAACAGGTTTACATGTTTGAGAACAATATGCTATAATACTCACAGAAACATACGTTCTCTACTAAGGAGCGGTAGCATGAAGGACTAACTAAATGATAGGCATTTTTAAGTAGAAAATTCAGTTATGTTGTTAGCTAAACTAGATAGTGAAGTGTGACTTTTTCTACAAACCGTATTAATATACAAAAAATATGTATATTATTCCAAAAAAGGCGAGTTAGTAACTTTTGGAATGTATAAATATTAATTCATCTAACAACCTATCTATTATTCAATGAAATCATTAGACAAAAGAAGGGAGCAAACATTGATGGCTATCAAGAGTGGTAATAGCGGTAGAAAAGTGGGTATTACAGATGACATGATCATCAAGATGTATAATGAGAAAATTCCATTGAAGGAAATGGAGAACATAACAGGTTTAAGTGGTCGTGGAATTAGATATGTGCTGAACAAAAATGGAATAGATACAAGCAAGGGGAGCTCTAGAAAAAGGAAGCATAAGGTCAACGAAGATTTTTTTAAAACTTGGACGCATGAAATGGCATGGATATTGGGTATGTTTATTACAGATGGATGCGTAAGCCGAAACCAATCAATTTACTTCTCTCAAAAGGATCCTAGAATTTTGGAAATAATAGCAAAGTACATGGAGACAACTTCAATTATCAGAAAACCTACAAGTACAAGCAGCTCTTCAACACTAATTATTAATTCAAAGGAAATCAAGCAAGACTTAGCAAACATGGGCATCAGAGAGAATAAGTCACTTGTTGTTCCTTTTCCAAAAGTTCCAGAAAAGTATTTACCTTCATTTGTACGGGGTGTGGTTGATGGTGACGGTCATGTAAGTGATACTTCATACGCAGTAATTGTGACTTCAGGAAGTAAACAATTTGCTGACGATTTGCTAAATGTATTTAAGTTATGGGAGTTGAGATCGTATATACGTATGCAACAAAGTCAAAAAAGTGGCAATCAATTTTATAGAGTTGTTGTCACCGGAAGAGAATCAACCTCTAAATTATCAAGAATCATATATAAAGATTGCTCAGATACTTGTGTCGTCTATAAAAGAGTGAGAATGGAGCAACATGTCACTGGAAAACTTACAAAACGTACAAAAGAAACGTATGGTTTTCAGATGGATGTAGAAATTTTTCAAGAAATACGAAGATTAGCTCAACAGGAAAATCTGTATATTTCAGAATTATTCGAAAACGGAATGATAAACCTGCTGAAAGATTCTCCTGTAATTTCAAAAGTCAAAAGGACGAGAAAGCGATGTAACATATCTATCAACCTTCATTTGTTACAGAAAATCAAGGAGTTTGCAGATTCAAATGAAATCTTTATTGGACAAGTGGTAGAGGAGTGTGTTAATTATATTAACTTAAAAGAATTAACAGGGCCAATGAGTGATATAGAAAACTGTAAAAAAATCAACTAGTACAAATGACTGATGAATCAAGAATATCTCTCAGTTTAGGACTTATGCACAAAATGTCAGTTGTGATATGAAAGCTTGTAAGATATACTGAAAGTAGGGAAATAAAGGAAGAAAGGACTAGATAAGATGTGGAAAGTTGTAAAAGGAAAATTAGTGCATGTTAAAGATGAGTCAAGAGTTGAATTTAGAACAAGAATCAGCAGCAAAATTCTTAAAGAATTTAAGAGAATCGCCGAAGAAAATGATTCTTACACCAATTATGTAATAGAGAATGGCATATTTAACCTTTTAAAACAAAAGGCACCTTTGAAGAAAACAAAGTATAAAGACAGAGTCAGATATATGGGAGTATACGATAAAGAACTATTAGAAGAGTTACAAACTTATGCAGAGGAACAAGGCGTTTTTAGAAATACAGTCATTGAACATAGTATTCATTTTGTAAACGTAAATGAGTTAAAGAGAAAGGGCCATAAGAACAGGCAGGAAGAATAGTGTTGGTTTAGGAGACAAAATAGTCCTGTTTACCTAATATAAATTAGAGGAAGTTAATGGTTAAGCTCAAAAATACATGTATTTTATCTCAAAACCAAAGTTTACTATTAGTATTGAGACAGAATTTAAAAAATAAGATACTCAAGTTCAAGTCGCTTTTTAAATAATACAAGCCACTTTGAACTTGAGTATCTAAGAATTCCTACTTAATTGTTCATTTTCCAAGTAGTTTCTTCTTTTTAATTAACAGCTGCTGAAATTTATCGTCAAGTACATGTTTTTCATCTTCTCTGATAACTGCGGATAATCTGCTAAGTACTGCTACAATTTGCATCTCAATAACTAGTAGTTCTTCCTCATTGTCCTGGGTACCTACTGTCTTCTCTTTTTCTGACCTACTCTCCACCTTTGGCTGCTCTTCTTCAAATGAAAGAACATGCGTTGCCAAAGAATCAATGAATGCTCGATCATGTGTTACAAAAATAATTGTCCCTGGATATGCTTTGAGTACTTCCACTAACGCTTCTTTTGTGTCAATATCTAAATAGTTTGTAGGTTCATCTAAAAGCAATACGTTATAGTTTCCTAAGAATACCTTTGCTAATGATACCCGCACTCTTTCTCCACCGCTTAAATCACAAACTCTTTTGTAAACATCATCACCCTTAAATGCAAGTCTTGACAGGACTGTACGTATGAATCCTTGGTTGTAAGGGCTGTCTATCAAAATATTATCCAGAATTGTTTTTGTTTCTATTAAATTCTCTTGATTTTGCGTGAAGAATCCTATTTTCGCAGGCTTTGCTATCAATAAATCTGGATGTATCGTTGCGATTTTATTTAACAGCGTAGATTTCCCAGAGCCATTTGCTCCTGTAATAGCAAGCCGACATGTATTCAATACATCTCCATCAATACATTCTTTCAATACATGTGAACCCGCTTCTAGAGAACATTTGTTGAATTGAATAACTCTCTTGCTGTGTAATGCAGGAAACTCTAATATGTCAAAGCTGATTGCCGCTTCTTCTCTTGGCTTTTCTTTCTTATCAAGTTTGTCAATTCGCGTCTTCATTGCTTCCACAGAACTGTTCAATTTAGCTTTCTTCTTTCCAACACTACGCTTATGGAGTCGTGCCTCTGAATTTCCCATTCGGCTTGGTGCTTTTTTCAATGAATGAGATTTCGCTTGTAAATCAACAGCCGCTTGTTGTAATCTATTTTTTTCACGAATATATTCCTCATAATCTTTATGACTTCTTTGTATTTCTATCTCTTTTTGCTCTTTATAGGCATCATAATTTCCTTCATAAACAGTTACTTTACCTTGCTCTATTTCCCAAATCATCGTACAAATAGTATTCAAAAAAGCCGTATCATGAGATGTGAGCAATATAGCCCCACTGAAAGATTGTAATTCCTTCTCTAACTGTTCAATTCCACTAATATCTAAATGGCTTGTCGGTTCATCTGCAAGAAGCAAATTTGCTTCTGAAGACAATGCTGCCGCAATTTTTCTTCGTGTCTGCTCTCCGCCACTCATTCCTTCATGACTATCAGCAGGTAACCTCCACATACTCGCCATTGCTGGATGTAACGATTGACTTGTTTCTGATAATTGCGGTATATAAGCAACATTACCATACCTCTTTATATCTCCAGAGTCAGGAACCTTCGTATCTG
This sequence comes from Bacillaceae bacterium, assembly GCA_027451065.1. GTDB lineage: Bacteria > Bacillota > Bacilli > Bacillales > Bacillaceae_G > DAIDKD01. The sequence goes on from DAIDKD010000060.1 coordinate 9,810, forward strand.
CTAAGATGGAAAGGAGTGTCGTTTTCCCCTCTCCATTTTTCCCAACCAGTCCAATGCGGTCTTGGTCATAAATAGACAGTGATTCTACAGACAAAATTTCTCGGTCACCATAACTTACTTTTAGATGATTCGCTTTTAATAACAACATAAAAAAATCCCCCTCTAAACTTTAGAGAGAGTTCACCTGTTACAAATGAAAGGAACAAATAAAATAGACTTCCCCCGTTTTCAAATACGGAAAAAGCAATTTATTTGAATAAGTACCAGTTAATGAACAGACGAATCCCATCTCTAAACATAATCATAAAAAATTTTAGATTGATTGTTTATAAAGATAAGATTACAACTTCATTGGCGTAGTACCTTTTCCCTTCTAAGTATTTACTATATCATTACACAAATGTCCATTCATGTCAACATGAAAAAACCGTCACTATCGAAATAACAGACGGTTTTCTGTGTAAATATCCAATAAAATCAGTGCACGATCGGCTCTTTTTCACTCAGTCCAAGTATATCAGCCGTCTCATCATGAATCTCTTGAAATAGCTGGCTGTCTTTCGCTAACGATGTCCCATAAGAAGGAATCATTTCTTTTATTTTCGGTTTCCACTCTTGCATATGTTGTGAGAAGCATTTCTCGATTACTTCAAGCATCACATGAACAGCAGTAGAAGCCCTTGGTGAAGCTCCTAACAGTCCGGCAATCGAACCATCAGCAGAACTGACAACTTCAGTGCCAAATTGAAGTGTCCCTCTCCCCTTACTCTTCGTATCCTTGATCACTTGGACACGCTGACCTGCTACGACGATTCTCCAATCTTTGCTCTTGGCATTGGGGACAAACTCTCGTAATTCTTCCAAACGCTTCTCATTGGAAAGCATCACTTGCTGAATCAAATATTTAGTTAGTGCCATTTCTTTTTTTGCCGCCGCTAGCATCGTGAGAATATTATCTGGCCTTACAGATTTTATTAAGTCCAAATTAGATCCTGTTTTTAAGAACTTCGGCGAAAACCCTGCGAAAGGTCCAAATAACAATGACTTTTTATTGTCGATGTACCTCGTATCAAGGTGGGGAACAGACATTGGAGGAGCTCCTACCTTTGCTTTGCCATAAACCTTTCCGTGATGCTGAGCGATAACTTTCGGATTGTTACATACCATAAATAAGCCACTTACTGGGAAGCCGCCTATATGCTTGGATTCAGGAATACCTGTTTTTTGCAGCAAAGGAAGGCTGCCACCACCAGCGCCAATAAAGACAAACTTTGCAGTGTGATATTCCATTGTATTGTGTTGGAGATTATGTACTTTCACTTGCCACAAACCGTTACTCATACGTTTTATATCCTTCACACTATGTTTGTAGTTTACCTCAACGTTTTTCGTTTCTAAATGTTGGAATAACATGCGGGTTAAAGCGCCAAAATTTATATCAGTTCCTGATTCAATTTTCGTTGCGGCTATCGATTCCTTTGGTGTACGACCTTCCATGACAAGTGGCATCCATTCATGTAGTTTTTTATGGTCATCAGCAAATTCCATTCCACTAAATCCAGATATATTTGATAACGCTTCAAATCTTTTTTTCAAGAACCTTACATCTTTTTCTCCTTGTACGAAGCTTATATGTGGAATAGGCATGATAAAATCTTGTGGGCTTCCTATCAATTCACGTTTTGTAAGATAAGACCAAAACTGTCTTGAAAGCTGAAATTGCTCATTGATTTCAATGGCTTTGCTGATATCGATTGAACCATCACGCTTTTCTGATGTGTAGTTTAGTTCACACAATGCAGAGTGGCCTGTACCTGCATTATTCCATTCATTAGAACTTTCTTCTCCCGCTATTGAAAGCTTCTCGAACACCTTGATGTCCCAATCCGGCGCTAACTCTTTCAGTAATGTCCCTAAAGTTGCACTCATTATTCCAGCACCAATGAAAATAACATCCGTCTCCCCTTGTTTGCTGCTCATGGGCCCCCTCCTTATTTCCTCTATCGCCTGCTTCTGCACATTAATTATCTGTGAATTCAGATAACTACTACATATAACAATTATAAACTATTTTTAAGTGATAAAAAAATAAGAAGTTTTAATTTCTCCAAGGTAATGCTACGAAATCAGAAAAATCCAAGAGGTTCTCTCCCCTTGGATTTTTCTGATTGTTCTTACGCTGTCATCTCGCTATTCTTCGCCTCTCGATTCATTACAGCTTTTTCTTTCCAATAACCTGAGCGATATCTCCAGATTCCTAATATACCCGCTGCTGCCCATCCGATTGGCGTAGCCCACCAAATACCTACATAACCAATAAGGCTCGATAAAATAATTGAAAATACTAGTCTTACTGTTATTTCTACAATACCCATACCCATTGGAACCAGAGCATCTCCTGTTCCACGTAATGCTTCACGGATAACAAATTGTATTCCGATCACTATATAGAACGTAGATATGATTCTTAAGTAACTTTCGCCAATATTGATAACATCCACTTCTGAGGGGTCTATGAATAAAGATAAAAGCTGGTGAGTAAATACTTGGATAAAAATCGTCATCAAAATACTAATGATACTGACAATTTTCAAGCTTGACCAAAGCCCTTCCTTTACTCTATCTATTTTACCCGCACCGATATTTTGACCGATGAACATAGAGATAGATGTTCCAAAAGCTATTGCTGGTTGATAAGCAATGAAGCAAATTTTAATGGCGGCCGTATAGGCAGCGACGACAGCTGTTCCAAAACCATTAATTAACACTTGCACAGCCATGTTTCCTATAGAAAGAAATGACATTTGAAATGCCGCTGGTATTCCCATTTTCAGCATTTCTTTTAACAAGGAAGGATAAATCTTTAGTTCCGTTACTTTAATTCGCATAGTTGGTACGAATTTGTACGCATAAGCGACAGATAAAATAGCAGAAACTAGCTGTGAAACTACTGTAGCTAGTGCCGCTCCACGTATTCCTCCATCAAGACCAACGATAAACACAAAATTTAAGACAATATTCAAAATAGCAGAAAGAACAAGGATAACTAGTGGCGCCATTGAATTTCCAAATGCTCTTAATATAGCTGCAAAACCATTGAATACCCCTAACGGAAGTATACCAATAAACAACGTTGTTAAAAAAATAACAGCATGTTCCAAAACATTTTCAGGAGTTCTTAATAGAATTAATAAAGGCTCCGCAAAAACGATTCCTAAAATGCTCATTGCAATAGATGCCAGTACAACTAAGATGATTGCAGTGGAGACACCTTGTGATACTTTTTCTTCATTATTTGCACCGAAATACTGTGAGATAATAACGGACATTCCCCCCGTGAGTCCAATGATTGCAGAAAGAAACAGGAAATTAAGACCAGTGGATGCTCCTATAGCGGCCAGTTCATTCACACCAACGTGCCTGCCAACCATCATTGCATTCATTGTGATGTTCAGCTGTTGAATAATATTTCCAAGTAACATAGGCATTGCGAAAAACACCAGTGCTCTCGTTGAATTACCTGTTGTCATGTTTTTTATCATAATAACCCATCACCGACTATCTGTAATAATGAAATTTCGTCAATTTGAAACCTATACATATCTTCATACCCCCTGTTTTCTCAGAATCTTTTTACACACTATTTTTATTCTAGCATACTTCCTTCTTGATAAATGGAGGAATTTTAAATTTAAATAATAAAAAAACATCACCTGAAAGCGATGTTTTTTGTTGACTTACGTTGCCTATCCTTTTCATCAGCTGATAATAATGCTGTATCACTCATATTTCTCTGTCAATTTTATCTTTCAAGGATATATTTCACTCTCTCCAATATTTCTTCAAGTTTCCTCGCGTTTTTTTCATATAT